>JBAZKM010000010.1 GCA_041650805.1 Candidatus Omnitrophota bacterium
CTTGCCGAGGCCAACTCAGACGGCGAGATCTACTTCGTATATACCTACGATGACGTTAACCATACCATAACGAAGAAGGCGTATAAGGACGCCTCGGGCACGATCTTAAGAGCCACCTACTACTACACCCAGGCAAACCCGACCCAGGCCTACGCGATGCTGCTGGCCTCAGCCGACCGTAACGGCGACATCTTCTTCAGGTTCGATACGTATGACGCGAATAACCGTGTCACCTTCATGAGGGCGTACACCGATGTGAACGGCACACAGTTCCACGCCAGTTACCGCATGACCTACTTCGGCGCCACCGGCCGTATCAACCAGAAGACCGAGTACTCCAACGAGGCGGGGACGACGACGGCCGCCACCTACACCTATGAGAATACTATAGCCAACCGTCTCCTCACCGAACTCCGCGTCACCGCGAACTCCAACGGCGAGATATACTTCGTATACACCTACGACCAGGCAGGTAACGTCACCAAGAAGGCCTATAGCGACCAGGCCGGTACGGACCTCGTGGCCACCTACACATATAAAGCCATTGACCCGGAGAGGGTAGCGACGATACTCCTTGCCGAGGCCAACTCAGACGGCGAGATCTACTTCGTATATACCTACGATGACGTTAACCATACCATAACGAAGAAGGCGTATAAGGACGCCTCGGGCACGATCTTAAGAGCCACCTACTACTACAGAGCCGCCGATCCCGGGCATGCCTATGCAATGCTGCTTTCCACAGCTAACAGTAACGGCGAGCGCTACTTTACCTTCGACAGGTACGATTCCAACGACAGGCCGGTATTCATAAGGTCGTTCAGGGGCATAGGTGTCGTGATGGACCCCGATATAAATGATGACGGCTCGTTCGATGCCAGCGATGTACAGCTTGTAGTGAACGCCGTCCTCGGTCTTGATATAAGAGGCATGAACGGCGATGTGAATAGGGACGGCTCGCTCGACGCCAGCGATGTACAGCTTGTAGTGAACGCCGTATTGGGCCTTCCTATCGGAGGCGGGTCTCAATTCATAGCCAGCTACCGTATGACATATCACGGTACGACGAACCGCGTGGATAAGAAGATGGAATATTCGGACGAGGCGGGCACGGTGCTGGTAGCCACTTATACCTGCTCTAACGACGCCGCCAACAGGATCATTACGGAATTGCTGGCCGCCGCCAACAGGGACGGAGAGATATATTTCGTGTATACATACGACCAGGCCGGCAACATCACCAAGAAGGCATATATCGATGCAGCAGCCACTGTCCTGAGAGCGACCTATTACTACACCGCAGCCAACACCCGGCAGGCGTATGCGATGCTGCTCCCGGCAGCCAATAGTGACGGCGAACTATATTTCAGGTTCAGCGGCTATGATGCGAATAACAGGCCGCTCTTCATAAAGGCGTATAGCGACAAGGCAGGGACGGAGTTCGTTGCCAGTTACCGTCTCGTTTACAATGGCTCAGGCCGTCTTATCAGGAAGACAAAATACGCTGATGAAGCGGCCACCGAGGCGAACCGCATAGCGGTCTTCACCTTCTATGATAATGAGACGAACCTGATGGAATCACAGACGCTCACCGCACCCGACACAGGCGGCAATATCTACTACCATTACATCGACGAGAACTTCGATGACCGGGGATACGGGAGGGTAGACAGGTCCAGGCGCCAAGCGGCCCTTGACGGGGAACTCTCCCACACCTATACCTACTGGCCCGGCACAAGCTTATATTATCAGAAGGACGCTTATACCGACGACAACTGGAGCCAGGCGAACCGCCTCGTCTCATATAAATTCTATAATGAGAACTTCAATAACAGGGGCTACGGACGGCTCAGGGAGAAGGTAGGCACGGACGGAACGAAATATCTTTATGCCGCCTATTGGCCCAACACCGAACTTGCGGCGCGGATAAGCGAATACGATGCAAATAATAGCCTGCGCTATACATACGAGCAGTGGTATGCCGCGGCGCACCGTAACCAGCTGTCCGGATTCAAGAAATATGACGGCCAGGGCACACAGGTGCAGACGATATGGTGGCTCTACGATCGTTTTGACAATGATAATGACGTCAATAACGGCCGGGGCCCGGGCATATATGTCAAGGTAGGAGCGAGCTGGTTACACGTATTCAACCCTGCCGTAAAGCATGATATCGATACGGGGAAATGGTTCATCTACCCTCTGGCAAGTATAGATGATCCGTGGTCGATGACGGGCATCTATTACCAGTTCACTTCGAAGCCGCGCATCTACGCGGGGGCAGGCACCGATGAGATAAGCTACTCCGAAACTACGGGTGTCTTCGCAACCTCCATACCGCAGAATATGCCGTTCGCCGAACCGGCGGTACAGAAAGAGGTCTTTGCCGAGGCGGCACCGCAGGAGAGATTGCCGCTTATGCCGGGCGCAGGGGTAGGAGTAGGCAAGTTCGCGGCCCTCATCCCCATGATAGCGGTAGGCGCCATCGAAAAGCCGGAACACCCTCAGGATATAAACGCTGACGGCTCGGTGGATGCCGTAGACATCCAGCTCGCGTTGAACGCCGTTATGGGCAGGCCCATTACAGGCGATGCGGATGTCAATGGTGACGGTAAGACGGATGTTATAGACCTTCAGATGGTCACAGGCACAGTGCTCGGCGTTGCCGCAGTGCCTTCCGGGGAGAAGGGCGAGGTGCCCGCGTTCTCCGATATCAAGGACCCTCTCGAGCGCCTGAATAAGCGGATGCAATGGGCCAATGAAGATAAGGCGAGGCAGGACAAGATACGCAACCTTTCGATCCTGATAAAGGCGATACTTGAGGGCAAGAGCGGATATGTCAGAAGGGGCGCCGAAGACACGCGCGTCCTGACGGTCCAGTCGTATCTGTCGGTATCCGGTCACTACAAGGGCGATATCGATACCATATTCGGAAAAGGATTATATGACGCCATCATAAAGTTCCAGGAAGAGAAGGGGTTGAAGACCGACGGCGTAGTCGGCCCCGAGACGCTCGATGCGATGGTATACGGCATGCTGAAGGGAGAAGTCGATGCCAAGGCGCTGAATGAGACGATGGTCAGGGCTATCGAGACCATCTCGGCCGAGAGAGAGAAGGAGCGCGCGGTAAGAGCCGAAAGGCCCGTTCCGCTTAAAGCCGCGCCTGCGCCGGCCGCTCCGGCCATGACGGCGCGACGCCGGGAGCTCAAGGCCGCTGAAGGAAGGGCCAGGGCTAGGTCTGCCGAGGTAAGGGCGGATGCGCCTTCACGGTCAGGATATCTGGGTATCGACATACTGGGCGCGCCGGAACCGACAGCTGCAGCCGCAGCGAAAGCCCCGCAGGTCCCGCAGGCGCCGGAAGAGGCGAGGCCGGCGGCAGCGCCCGCAGCAGAGGCCAGGAGGGCGCTTGTACCCATAACCATAGATGTCGGCGCCGAGAACCTGGCCGAGGGGGTAGAGAGATATACAGGCACGAGGAGAGGCGAAGAGAGGCCTTCGTTTACGATTACGGCGGATGCCCAGGGCGGCACGTTCACCGTGGCTGTATTGAAGAGTGAGATACCGAGGCCGAGAGGCGGCGGTTTCAGGGGATGGCTCAAAGGCCGTCTTGGCATAGGCGGAGATAAGATAAGAGACCTTGCTCCGGAAGAGATGATATCGGGCCGGGACGGTTCCGCCGCATTCGACTATCCGATGGGCGCCGATATACATTACTTTGAGACGGGAGAGAAGAAGGGCGAGAAGAGGGAGATCGCCCAGGACGACGAGGCCGCGCTTAAGCTGGCCGACATCGTCGTAATGGGCGGCAGGGAATACGCACTTATAGATGTCGCGGCAACTTTCAGGGACGATACTAAGGGTACCATCAGCGTGACACCCACGCTCGATACGGCAAGGGGATTTTCGGAAGACCTGAAACTCGATATTAAAGATGCCTCAGGCGTGCCGGCATATCCGTTCGCGGCGATCGTTGAGACGACACCCTTGAAGCCGGATATGGACCTCGCGGCCATGGAGGGCCTTACCGTTTCGAAAGACGGTGTGAGTTTCAACGCTTACTTCGGCCGTGAGCTGGGCGGCAAGGAGAGATTGTTCGCCGCCACGCGCGGAAGAGATACACGAATGATAACCGAATCGGGCCTGGTACGGGACTGGACCGATTATGATGCCAGGCGCGGCAAGACTAAGGACAGGTCCGGAAAGACGTGGAAGGTGGATGGCATATACTTTGCCGCGATAAGCGAAAAGGGAGGGGTGGTGGCCGCCGACAGGGCCGAATTCGTGAAGCTCGTTATGGGCGGCGGATATATATTCAGCGTTGACGGAAAAGAGGTATCACTTTCGCCCGTACGGGCCATCCTCGAAGATGATATATTGGCCGCACCCAAAGGTGAGGTGACCCGCAGGGTATTGAACCAGGAAGAGATAGATATACCCAGGGACGGTTTCACCGCTGCAAAAGACGGCGCGGTATTCAATATCGTAAAGTCCGCCGATATCCCCGAGGTGATCATCCTGAAGGGCAGCGTGGAGAAGTTCGATGACGCGATCCGGGAGGATATGGTCATATATTCGGGCCCGGCCGCCGAGGCACCGGCCATCGATGAAGAAGGGTATACAGTTGTCCGCGCGCCGAAGGGGCTCTGGAAGGGTCCGGCCGGGACCATGGTCATACGGAACCTTGAGGACCTCACACGCCTGGTAGGAGAAAAAGGATATGATGTGCGCGGCCCGGACGGGACCGCGGTATATGCCGACGCAGAAGATGTAGGGAAGATGATAAAGAAGGACGGGGTGGAGAATGCTATGATGGCCGTCTTCTGCGATACCGTCATTTACGCGCGAGGCATCATAGGGGTTGAGCCGGAATCGCATAAAGGCGCTATCGAGATACTGATGAGATCGCCGCAATTCGTCGAGATATGGACCGGAAAGGTACGCGCCGCGGTAGGCGTAGACAGGGTGAGGGCCGGCGAGACCACGGTCAAGTTCTCGGCAGGTGTTTCGAAGGCAGGGCCGAGCTTCGGGCTCGCGTTCAGCCATATATTCAACAGGGTGAAGAGAGAAGAAGAGGCCCAGGCCGCCCAGACGGTCGCGATAAAGGGGCTCGATGAGCCCCGCCAGGTGATCAACGATGCGCTCTATTACTTCGGGCTACACAACAGGTATGAGGCCGTCAAAGGAGAGAGGGGGCGTCTTGCGGAGACGGTCAAAGAGGAAGAGGCGCGTCTCGGCAGCGTACCGAGCGGAACGAGCCGCGAGGCGGCAAAGGGCCACATAGAGTCATGGCGCGGAAGGATGGCGCAGCTTGACGGAGAGCTCATCGAGCTCCAGCTGGAGACGGATCGTCTACTGGGCATGCCCGAGGGCGAACATTTCACGATGCCGGAAGGTGAATTTACGGTCGAAGATTTCATGGCAGCGCTCAAAGGGTCGGGTGTATTAAAGGAAGGGGCCATAGACCTGAATATATTACAGCTTGCCCTGCGCGGCCGGTGGGCAGAATACAGGATGGATGAGGCGCGTAAAGGGCCGTGGACGAAGAATATCCTCAGTCTGAACATAGGATATCCGTTCGTCTTCTCGTTCGGTTTCACCGCCCAGAGGTCGGGCGGCCTCGATTGCTCTGAATTGACCGTAGCAAAGGCATTCCTCGACCAGAGGGGCGCGATAAGGGATTTCAGGTCCGGCATACGGGGCGCGGCCCTGCTTAAGGAGAGGGTGGAGCGGGAGCGCGATAACCAGAAGGCGTACATGGGCGAACTCGAAAAGTACATCGCCCAGCTCAAGAGCGCTAAAGAGGTCCTGGAGGACAGCGCGGCAAAGGGGAGGGTGAGCCAGGACGACCTCGTCGACATCACCGAGGCGTATAACGAGATGGAGAGCGCTTATAAGGAAGCGGCGAGCGTATATGAAAGCCTTCAGGCGCAGTACGAAGCTACGTTGAGCGGCATCGATACCTTCATTAAAGAGAATGGCATAAAGATACAGGCGCCGGTCAAAAAGGAGAACCCCACCCTGAACGATGTCGTACAGGCCGCCCTGGGCGTCTATGACACTTACGGACAGGGTATGCAGGACGAACTCCAGCTTGAAAAGATCGATAACCTGATCTACGAAGCGGAACATAAACCGTTCCTCCTGGCGAGGAGTGTCTCCCTGCTTCTCCAGACGACAGATGATAGTTATATGGCTAAACTCCTCGCCGGATTTGAAGCGAAGGGGCCCGGTTATAAAGAATTCATACGTTACCTGCATGCCGAACGGGACCGCATAAAACTGGCAACCATGGATAACAGGCAGCGTTTTGTCCTGAGCGTGGTGGAGGCCGTATTCATAGCTCGCAGCGCCGATGCGTCGTCCAAAAACAAGGAGGTCATAGTAACGAGCGCCGAGCTGGCACTTTCAAAGGCCGAGGCCCAGGCGGCAATAGTCGGGCCAGAGAAGGTGGAGGCGGCAAGGGTCTACCTGGCAAACGAACGTCTTGCGTCCGAGTCAGCGAAGAAGTACCGCTCAGACGCCGTCTCCTATATACGCGAACTGACCGGGATCGACGTGGCGCTTCTCCCGCAGGAGGAGCTGGGGCGTGTCGAGATAGCCGGGTTCGACCCGAACCTCGGCGTGCGCGTGAAAGAGAAGGAACTCGAAATGCTCAAACACGCGGAGAAGATGGAGCTGTGGAGGCGGTCCATAGCATTCAACGTCTCCCTGTCATATACGAGGACCGTATCCGAAGAGAAGCCGCAGGGCAGACAGGTGAACCCGTTCCAGGCGATCCAGAAGATGCGGCAGGCGTCTCAGCTGGCTAACATGCAGGCGGGCCTTGATAAGACCCTCGGCGCCGCGCAATTCGGCACGTCACTATTGGGTTCGGCCGGCGGCCAGGGGTCAAGCCGGACGACTACCGATACATTCGCGGCCGGGATCTCCATAATCGACCCGCTTAACCTGGCCGGCCTTGCCCGCGCGCACGGGTATGAAATAGACCAGAAGAAGTCGGAAGATGCCATAAAACAGGCCAGGAACGCCGCTCAGATGGCATCCCAGCAGACGGCCGTACGGTTCAAGGGCGCATGGGACATGGTCGCGTTCCAGATAGAGGACTCGAACATGAAGCGCGACCGCTATATAGGCCTTATGGAACAGGCAAAAGATTATACAGGTTCGGCAGCCCTTACGAACGCGTTCGAGATAGAGCTGGCGCGCACCCAGTATCTCGATTCCCTTGAAGCCCTCCGCGCCGTTTACCAGGAATACCTTCTAGCTTCTTTAGAGATGGATATATATAAGGATAAAGGAGAGCACTCAAGGTTTGTGGCCGAAGAGCTTGCCCGTATGTCGGGCGTTGTGCCGGCTAAAGTCGATGCCGAACGCGCCAGATACAGCTTCGCGGAGTATATCGTAGGCCTATTCGACATTACGGTAGGCGCGGAATATACCTACAGCGTGACAGCTACAGAGACAGAGGAGAATAAGCTTGCCCGGATGTCGAGTTCCCTGTCGCAGGGGTTAAGCACCATTATTAAACTCAGGTCGCTCCAGTCGAACGCGACGAACCTGGTCAACTTCTTCAGATTCTATCAGTTTGAATCGGGGACGAACGTCATAGCGCTCAGGCCCGAATATAGCGGCCAGAACGCCCTTGATCTCAGCCAGGATACGCTTACAAGCATACAAGATTCGATGAACTGGTATCAGGGCCTTCCGGACCAATTCTCCGGCGCGGTGACAAGCAACCTGCTTAGCGGCCTCAGCACAGGTTATTCACGGCTGACGCAGGGCGGCCAAGGCGGCGGACAGGGAGCGCTCGGCGGCCTGACCGGCGGCCGGCAGCAAACGGGCCCGACCGTAACGAGCGCCGTCAAATTGACGGGCGGCATAGGGCTCCATTTCAACCTTAGGGATGTGGCGCGGGCAAGGAGCGCGTCAAAGGCAAAGGCGGCCGAGTATGAAGAGCAGGCCGTACAGGCCCATATAGGCGACACGGAAGTCATAATCGACACGGCCAAAGGCCGGATGAAAGAGGCATACAGGATAAATGTATTGAGAGATGTCATCATACCGGACGCTGAGAAGGCGGTCGAATTGGCCGAAAGGCGTGCGGCGCTTGAACCTGCCAAGACACCCGCAGCCCGGAAACTGAAGGACCTCCTGGTATGGGCGAGAAAAGAACTGGCAGAAGCGGAGAAGAGGCACGATAACTATACGGTTGAATTGAGGGCTGCGCTGATAGGGCGCGGTGAATTCAGGAATGTGGCCGCAGACGGCACGATGCGTCTCCTGACCGTAGAGGAGCTGGGGGCAATAGCCAGCGAAGAGCTTATAGCCGCTTTTATGAATTCATATCCGGAAGTGAGGAAGATGGACGAAGCCGTAAAACGTGCCGCCGCGGAATACAAACTTACCGGCAGGGCATACGCACTGAGCCCGGATATCGCGATATCTCTCTTCCCGTCACAGTCACTTACGCTCACCTTCACCCTTTATGACGGGGGGGAGCGGAAGACGGCCAACATGGACGCGTTCGCGGGGCTCATACGCGCGCGGACCGAAGAGGAAGTGAAAGAGGCGGGGCTCAGGGACCGTCTCCTCGCGCTCCCCGGAATCATAAAAGAGCAGGAGAGCGCCTCGTCTTCATATGCGCAGGCGTTCACTACTGCCAGAGGGAATTTCTCGGCCATAACGCAGGGCGATTACGATGAAGCGAAGGTCGGTATTGCAATCCGTGATGAGCTCCTGGCGCTTGACCAACATATAAATACTATATTCGAGGCGCCTGCGACGACGGCGAAGTTCCTGGAGACATGCGTCATAATAGGGGTGAAGTTCGAATCGGAGGTGAGGGAGATGGGGCCGCCATCGGTCGAACCGGTGCCGGTCGAACGTCCGGCCAGACCAGCCATTTCACTGCCGCGCGTAGCTCCGCCCGCCATCCAGGATGGCGTAAAGCCGGGCGACGTCTCCGGCGCTGTCGCAGAACTTTTCGATACCCTTGCCGCACAGTACGCTCTCCCGAAAGAGGCCGTCTATCAGAGCATCCCGAAAAGAGATCTTGACGCCATCTTCGCTTTCATAATGAATGTCCACGGTCTTTCAAAGAAGGAAGCGGCCGCGCACATTCGCGGGATGACAAAGTGGCTGCCTGATGTGATGATATTGAGGCCCCGTCTCGCGACCCACGAACTCGATCTATACGGCACCTTCTTCTACAGGACCGCCCCGCGCGAAAATAGCGGCGAGATCAATGATCCCAAATCCGGCTCATATCCGGGACTATTCAATATCCTGGGGTTGGCCGATTACCTGCAGTCGATGGAAGGGTATAAGACAAAATGGAATGAGAGCAAGACGGCAAGAGACGATGTGAAGGCGTACCTGAGCTATAGTATCGATGCCGTAGAAGGCAAATATGGACCGTCGGACCGCGCAAAATGGGAGAAGGAGACGGAGGAGAATATAGACGCCTACGGGATAAGGCAGACCGCTCCGGATATCGGACAGCGGCGCAGGGCAGTCCTCACCGACCTCTCCGATTTCCTTAAGATGACCGGCATGAGCGTGAGCGGGAAGACGGAACTTGACCTCGACGATGTACTGCACCGCCCGGTCCTCGACCTCTATTATTCGAATATGATGTTCCAGCACCTTACGCCTGAGATGATGAGGCGCCTGCACCCGGCCATGGCAGAGGTCTCAAGGATAGTCAACGCAGAATTTGGCGATCTGAAAGACCCTGACGTATGGACCACGGAGCGGCTTGCGGCTACCCTTGAAGGGGCGCGGCTCCGTTATCTCCTCCTAAACAGGGATAAGACGGCGCCCGGTGATATAGAGAAAGAAGAGGACCTTGTGAGGATCCGTATAGCCCTCGACAGGGCATTCAAGGTGACTACGGCCCTGTTGGAAGGGATGCATCCGGACAGGTCGACAGGCGAGATATTGAGGGGCTCAAAAGGGGTCCCGTCGATAGCGCCGGCGCTGGACTATATGGTGAAGATGGTCATCCCACACATGAAGTCGGGCGGCCGCTTCCTCGATTATAAAGACCCCATCATGGATGCGCTCTACTTTGTGAACCATCGGGGAGATGTCTATCCGGGAGTGGGCGCGGACGGGAAACGGGTGATATACGTCGTCGATAGCGATAATGATGAGGTATCTGTGATGCAGGGCGACGAGGATTTCGCGCGCGTAATATACAAAGGCACGTTCAACGAGGGGACGTGGGCGATAGACGGGTGGAAGTGGAAGGAGTGCGGTGACCCCGTCCCGACGCCCGGTTTTGATTTCAGGTTGAACGGCGGCACGCCCCTCGCGATACCGGCAGGCATCAAGATACCGATGACGGTCTTCAGGGAGGACGGGACGGTTGCGGGCAGCTCCTATCTCTTCAAGGCGGACGGAAAGCCGGTCATATCGTTGTCTGAGGAGAGTGTCTTCGCGGACGAGGTGAAGGACAGCACCGTCCCGATAACGGAGACGTGGGTCAGCACATTCGATGGTTCCGGTAAGACCGCAAGGTCCGAGGGTTGGATAGGCAGGATAAACCCCGACGGTACAGGCCTCGATGCCCTTCCCGGTATGGGTGCCCAGGCTGTCCGGAGAGAAGAATGGGACTATACGTATCCGGGCGGTAATATCCGGATGGAAGGCGGGCGGTATAACATATTTACGGGAGAATTGGTGCATACAGAGACCTATGTAACGGACCGTAACGGCGGGATATTGAGCAAGGAGATGATCGATCATACCGATTCCGAGAGCTCGGTACGTACCACTTATGAAGTTTCCGTGGAGCCGGCTACGGGCAAAAAGGTGATCACTGAGAAAAGATACAGGACACTGAAGACAGGGGAGACGGTGCCTTTTCCCGTGACGACACCTGCAGCCCCCGCTGTCCCCGGGCCGGTCTCGGCGCTTGTGCCGGAGCCTACAGCTATTCCCGGAGGGAAATGGGGTATCGTATTGGGATGGTATACTCAAGCACATCTTGCCGCAGTGCCGAAAGAAGAGGCGATCCCATTTAAGGACTGGAAAGCGCAGACAGAAATCGATCGAGGTATAATCGGCGTTAAAGAGGAGGCGGGCGCCCTTGTACTTACGACAGCGCTCGATGGGACAAACCCAAAAGGAGAAGCGTTTAAACCGTTGGCTTTAGGCCAGGATGGCCTTAAGGGTAAGAAGGTAGTCGTTACATTGGAGGTGCCGGAACGAGGGCTTGCCGGAATACAGATATTTTTGAAAGCCGGTGCCGGTTGGAATAGCTGCTACGGACCGTGGCATGACATGAAAGATGGCAAGACAGGCACCATCACCCTCACATTCGATCCGGCCAGCGACATCCCCGCCTATACCGACGGCATATGGAGCAGCGATCCAGCCGCTGCGCTTTCCCAGATCATAGCCCTGGGCATAAAACTCGATTCCGGAGGCAAGCCCTATAATAAGCCGGTCATTGTGAAAGAGGTCAAAATAGTCCCGAGCGAGGCAAAGTCTGCCGAGGCGGCAAAATTGGCACCACTAGCCCCGCGGCCTGTGGATCTTGGCGATTTCAGAAACAACCTCGGCGCTGCGCCATCCTGGGACCGGGGCCGCGAAGATATGTACTATGGCTATGCCTTCGGCAAAGGGGATGACGCGAAACGTATATCGATGGGCGGCAAAGACAGAATGGATACATTCCTTGCGCTGCTTGAAGCAGCCGGTGCCAAAGAGACCCGTGTATTCATACGCTGCGACAACCGAACTTCATGGGAAGGGGTTCGGGAAGATGTTGAGGCTCTCCTCGCGCTTGCGAAGGCACATGGGATACATCTCATTCTTACCCTTTATGATTTTGGACTGGCAAAGACGCACCCGGAGATATTGTCAAACCCTGACGAAGAGATTGTAAGGGTCCAAAAATTGGTGAAAGATATTGACACATATCTCGAGAGAGAGAACGATAAAGGCAGGGTAATTGCATACGATCTCGTAAATGAGCCGGAGAACTCCGGCAAGAGGGAGATGATAGAATTCGTAAAAAGATTAGCCGTCGCTGTGAGAGATACTGGCACGCCGGTACTTATGACAGCCGGTATAACATCGAGAGATACCGCTACCATAAGAGAACTCGCCGGATTCGTAGATTTTGTCGAGTTGCATTGGTATCCGGATTTCCCTGCACTCCCGTCCAAAGAAGAGCTTGTAAGATCGATCCCTGAGATCGGTTCGCGGCCTCTCTTAATAGGTGAATTCGGTTATCATAAAGATACATTAGGGAAAGAGTTTGCAGCGGTCATTGGAGAGGTGGAGAAGAAAGGTTATAGCGGCCTCCTGTTCTGGGATGGTGCATGGAAGGAAGATAAACCCGTTACCGTGGATTATGATGCGCTAAATGCTTATCTTACGCAGGGAGCGGAAGCGCCTAAAGCGCCGGCTGAAATGGTGACGCCGCCGGCCCAGGCACCGCCCGCACCCGCGCCGCAGGCCGCTCAAGGTACACCGTCAGTCACCGCTCCAGAGCCGACACCTGCACCGGCACCGGCTCCGACAGCTCCCAGGGCAGAACACATATCTTCGACCGCTACATACTTCATAGATGAAGATGGCAAATGGGTAAGGACGTCGTCTATGGACAACGAGACCGGCGCGGCATCCACGGTCACCGGATGGAAGGAAGTGAACGGTGAGAGGGTGCCGGTTGAAGAGGGAAGGGATGTATACGGCAGGCATTATGTCGATGTCGGCGGCTCAAGGACTTATATATACAGGCATATAAATACGGATGTCCGTTATGACGGCGTCGTCTATTCGCAGGCGGATGTCAGGAGGGGCACGGCCCAGGGATTTGCTCCGGCTCCGGTCGGGAAGAGCTCCGCGGTCCTCGACGGTAACTCTGTGCTCGATAGCTCCGAAGAAACGGTCACGGGCATAAAGGACAGCACCGTCTTTGACGGCACGACATTCACGTTCCCGAACGGCGCAAAGTATGAGATGCCCATCGATGAAGCGATATATAAATTCCACGTAAAGCGTGACTATGATCCCGCTACGGGCAAGATAGATACGGTGGAAGAGCAGCATATCGTCATGGATAAAGAGGAACGGCTCCTCTTTAAAGTGACATTTAACCGGGTCACAGGGCAGACGGAGGTCTACCGTTATTACGCAGAGTCGAAGGGGGAGAAGGATGTCATCGAGACCGTCTTTTATGATGAGAAAGGCGCTGAGGTAAAGAAGGAGCGGTACAAGATAATATTCGACGAAGAGGCGAGAGATAAGGACAGGTGGATACTCCTCTGGTCGTGGGAGAAGGTGAAGGAGACGGTGCACGATTTCACCGACAATAGAGACATTACCGTCGTATATGATCTGGAGAAGCGTATAGTCACTACAGAGGACGGCAACAGGACCGTAACCGACACGAAGACATTCAGGGAGGGCGGCGTCACAACGGTCACCGTAACGCAGGTGAAGAAAGACCCATTCGGCAATATCCTCTCCTTTTCGTCCGAAGGATACAGGACAGACCCCGCGACCGGAGCGCCGATAGAGAGTACGCGCTTCACGCCTCATATATATACCCCCAGGGAGATCACCAAAGAGACGGCGGGAGAGCTGAAGGATATATTCGGAAAGCCGGTCGCTACCATATCAGGCGGAACGGTCAGGTTTGCCGCGCCTGTCCCGAAAGATTCTCCTGTCCCGAGAGAGATAGCGATACCGTCAAAGGGCGCAAAGTGGATAATCCAGTATAAATGGGATTCTCTATTGCACGCATGGGAGACCTCATACGGCGTATATGACGTATTCGGCAAACCCCTATACCAGGATATACAGATCACATATATCGACAAGAACGACCCTAAACAGGATAAGGTCATAGGCATCCTGCGCAAGATACTCATTTATAATGCCGCCGACAATACGATGAAAGAATATGGCACCTACAAAGAGAAGGAGGATGACCCGGAAGAGACGATCATCGAAAAGTCCTCCATACTTATACGTTACCAGGACCCGGATAAAGAGGATAAATATTTGATGACGGAAGAGAAGTCGCTGAAGAAAGGGTATGTCACCAGGTACGGTTATGACATACCGCGCGCCTTAAGCGGCGCTGAATCCGGCGCGGAACCGATATGGAGCAGGGTATACGGCGTGACGAAGGGCGCGGGCGGCACATGGGAGATAGATGCCGAGCCATATGAAGATTCGATATCGTTATATGATGATGAGCACAAGGAGCGCCTGATAGTAGACATAGCCGGCGTAAAGGTGGATGAGAACGGTAAGCCCATATCAGGCCAGATGGTGACGGCCCTCCTTACGCACCTCACAGCCGATAAGGAGTTCGAGGCGGAGAAGTGGGTCGCCCCGCTAGTGTGGTCCGAAGCGGAACGGCTGTGGCATCTCGACTATTCAAAAGGCACACTTTCGGTCAGGAGGATGAAGGTGCCGGGCTCCGATTATTACATAACCATACACCTCGGCAGGAACGAAAATAGCGAGTACTTCGTCAAGGGCGTCTATAAAGGCAAACCGGTTTACGAATTCTACGGTGTATACGGGAAGAAACGTGTCAGGGAGTTCGCGGAATTTGACAGGGATGTCATATCGGTCGATCCGAAGACGGGCGAACTGGCGGGTGACCTCACATTCGACGGTAAAACCGGAATATATAATTGGTCAAAAGGCGAAAATGTTATTCAGCTGGGAGAGGTCAGCCGCTACCTTTACGATTCGGCTGACCCTGACAGCGTCTACAGCATACCCCTGCCCTCGCACCCGGATTATAACCAGGGCGTATTCTACCTGAATAAGAACCTGAGGGGGAAGAGCCGGCTCATAGTGCGGCTTAAACTGTGGGAAGGCGTGACGTTCGACGCGGTCAAAGGCACCCATAATACAGGTATGGTTGCAAGGGCCCAGACGAGGGTAAGCGACAGGGCAAGTTCCGAAGTCACGGCGTTCCGCGCGGAAGACGCGTTAATAGACGGTCTCTTCGCGTATCCGGCAGAAAAAGGGCAGACATACCCTGAGACGGAAGTGCCGGCGATCTTCTCCATACCCGCTCCGAGCCGGACGCTCGGCGAGGTCTACATGCACCCGATACTGGATCCGGTTACAGGCGAGGTCGACAAGTCGCGCGGCACCAGGCTCATGCCGGCAGCCGAAGGCGGCGGGACGATAGCGCTTGACACCAGCGGCGTAGAGAATATAGGGTCCCTCGACGGCATCACTACAGCCGACGGCACCCCGATACCGGCGTTCGCCGGCCCGCTCACGTACAGGGCGATAGAGGAGATGCACTGGGTGAGCCGGGAATTGACGAAAGAGGACGTGGGTAAAAGCATCACGCTTCCGGACGGGACCGTGATCACGTTCACCGAAAATGATATTGGGACCAAGCTTGTCGAATATTTCAATCCGGACAAGAGTCCTTTTAAAGTGCCGTACGGGTTTGAGACGGCTAAGAGCAAATACGCGAATGACCTGGTGACAGGTGCCCTGGCAGGCATGACCCTGGCAGATCCGATCTTCAGTAAGGACGCAAGCGAGGACGTCAGGAACAGCATCTATACCGCCGCGCGGTTAAACAGCATCACAACGGTCGGAGACCTCAGGAAACTGCTCGATAACGGCGCGCGCATGAAGGAGATCTTCGCCGGGACGGTCGGCAATATACCGGCCACTTATAAGAGCGTGAGCAGCATATTGTACTGGGCCGTTAAGTTGACCATACGGCCGGACGCCGTGACCGGGAGTCCGTTAATAGGGACCGAAAAGGAATTCAGGACGTTCGGAAGCAAATTCGCACGGCTGGGCAAGGCGGCAGTTGGATCATTTGCCGCGGCGCATAATATACAGGCCCCGCGTGCCTCCGATTATCTGGACCTCACTACCGACGCCGGCGGCGAGTCGATCGGCACGATAGCGTACTGGGCAGGCAACGCCCAGGAGGGGTTCAAGTTCGATAAGTTCCTGAAGGCGTTCAATAACATAGCTCAATATCCGGAAGCGGTATCCAATCTAAAGGCCTCCGTTCCGGGTTATGACGGCCTCGGCGTGCATGTCAAGGCACTCGACTTCATACAATTCATATGCACTTATGCCGAGCAGAAGGTGCGTTTAGGTTACACGAACGGAGAGATGAGGTCTATAATAGGCGCGCAGACGGCGCTTGCCCAGGGAGCGGGATATGCAGAGATCGAAAGCTCTACGCTGAAAAAGATATATCTGCAGCGATCGATCCTTCCCGTGCTTCTTATAACCCTGATGACCCTTACGCTTGCCTCAGGTCTTTATTTCAGGGCGAGGAGGGCGGCTCCCATGCAGGGCAGGTTGAGGGTCCATTCGGGTGTGAGCCCTCCGCCGCCTAGCGGCGGCATCAATATACCTCCCGAAGGGCCGGGCGGCCATGCCCTGAATGCCCTTTCTCTGCTCAATGCCCAATACCTCTCGCTCGCGATATTCCTTATACAATTAATAGCGCTGTCGGTAGCGTTATATTTCTTGCAGGATAACGCTTACTTCACTTACATCATGGCAGCGTCGGCGGCCCTGGGTATTTATACCATTTCCGCCGCCCGCAAATTCGGGAACCTATACCGGCAGGTGAGGACGGCGTTCGAGATATACAATGACGGTGTATTGGATGCGAACGAACGGGTTGATGCTCTCCGCGCCAGTATCGCCTACAGGGATGCATCCGGCAATATAACTTTCCATCCGGCGTTCTACAAATATCTGGAAGGTGAGCATATACCGGCAGCCGATGCGCAGTACAACATCTATCTTCACGAAAGCTTCAAGTACCATATACCCGGGCTCCTGGCGATGCTGCCTGTAGTGAGCAGGTTGTTCAGAAAGAGCGTTACGGTGCCGCTTGAAAGAGGAAAGCCGGATACGGGGGAAGATGAGAAGATCGTGACGGGTTATGGTAAGGTGAACAAAGAGATAGGCGGTATAAAGGGAGGGTTGACGTATGCCCTGTGGAAGAACTGCCTCGTCCTTGAGCCGGATGTCTATACTTCCAGGTGCAGGGCCGAAGTCATAGATGTCAGAAGGGGCTCCGGCGGAGAGTATATCGCTAAGATAAAAGTCCTGAACGGTAATATAGAAGCGAAGAACAGGGCGGGGCGGCCGAATAAGTTCTGGGTCATCAGGAACGATAAACTGGAGAGAGACGGCCTGACAGCCGCCACCCTCCGCCAGGGGGGGACGAGGGTCGGTAAAGTAGGACAGTATTTCGAAGGCGAGATAGAGCTGAGAGAGCAGGATTACAGGTATGAGCTGAAGAAGGGGGATATATTAGGGACGCAGGGAGATCTTGATCAGAAGACGCCCGTGCGGCTATCCGGTATCATCTCTCTCCTTGCCGGTTTTATGTTCATCTTCTATGGAATATCGGGGATCTTCTCGGAGGTCATATTGCTGGGCGGGCTATTGACTATAGGCGGTATATACCTGAACAGGGCGCTCTTCATGGGAGGCATCTTGAGCGTAGTCAAACGGAAAGAGAACAGGGAACTCCAGAGACGCGTTGCCGCAGAATTGAGGTCGGCCCTCGAGAAGGCGCGTACCGACCTGCGGAGGATGATGGAACCGGAAAGGGACGAGGACAGGATAGATATAAAGGGCAGGGACGGGACGAGGAAGATGACGGCCGGCGACTGGGAAGCGCTCCTCACTTTCGATACCCGCGCCCCGAAAGGCCATCCGCACGATTATATAGGCGCGCCCACCATGACCATAAACCTGTATGATTATATCGGATACTGCATTTCGTGGCTGGACCATGTGATAGAAGACCCCGGCAAGTACAGCCTCTTATCGAGGCCGCACTACCCGCATTATAATGCCCTGCCGGGCCTGATGCCTACATGGTATATGAAAGGGGAGACGTTCGCTGCAACAAAGAACCAATACGGATATATAGGGGTACAGCCGGGTCTGAACGAAAGCCGGATGGCCCCGGGAGAGGCGTATAACGGCAAGCCGGTATACAGGGGCGGCGTCCAGGCGATGCCCATGAACAATGTCATATCGTTCCTTGACACGGTCCTCGAAAGGATAAGGGCGGTGCAGGCGGCAGAGCTCAAAGGCGTCGATTTCGGCTCCGCTCTGCAGGAGGAGGATAAGGAGAGACTGTATCGTCCGGAACAGATGGTTGCGTCTGTGAAAGGCTACGGCGGCCCGGGGCCTGCCCGGTCGAGTTATCTCAAATCATTACAACGAAGCGGGTTGAGTTTAGCGATGTACGGCATAGCCGCATTGGCCGGCATAGTCCTCTTCTTCCTGCTCCGCCAGGTACTTGTCCAGTGGGGTATAGTGATAGACGATTCCAGGGTCAACCTGCTGGTGTTCGGCCTCGTCACCAATATGGCGTCGCTCAGCGGATATCTGCTTTTCGTCATGGTGGAGAAGATATCCCTGTACATTTCCAGTATTAACAAAAGGGCAAGGTATGAGGGGGTCGTCGAAGAGGATATCCTCCGTTTCATGCCCATGGATATGATAGCTGAAGGATTGCGGGAGATGCGAGACGGAACGGTAGGCGTAGTAAGGAACGAGAACGGCAGGTGGGTAAGAGGGGTTGAATACGAAGCGGCCGTGCCGGATGAGCCCACCAGGGATCTCATAAACGGCCTCCTCGCCGCAGCCGAAGAATCCGAAGAGGCCTTCAATGATGCCTTCAGGCAGCTTCTCGCTTCTTATGGAGCGACAAAGCGCCGACGCCTCTATAGAGGCGAGTGGCCATCCGATTGGATCCTGAACAGGTTGATGTTACGTTACAACACCCATGAGACCGTCTATTTAGCCAATATGGATCGCGGACAACTTTTGGATGTCCTGCGGTCTGATGCGGAATTGGCGAAAAAGGTATTCGCATCCGGAAGGATCCTGCGCGGATACGATCCCGGCAGGCGCAATAAAGATATACTGGAGTGCCTGGACATATGGGACATAAGGCGCATCGTTACCGACAGGACCGGTCTGGCACGGAAGCTCTTCCCCAAGCAGGCGGTCATGGATACCGTATTCGGCAGCCCCGGAGTAGAGGGGCGTCTCATAAATACCGTACATTCCGCCCTGGAGGCGTATCCCGGTGACGTGGAGATATTCCTTGCCATGGACGAGAACGATGACTCCGGCAGGGAGAAGGTCAACCTGACGATTTACGGGAACGAGGATGGAGAAAGATATGATAATAACGGCAATCCCATATGGAAGGGTAACAGGCGTCCGGCGCTCTGGGAGCACAAAGATATAATCCACATCATACGCGGTCCCACGCCGCCCACCAACCTGTGGCGTTTCCAGCGGAAGGTGCGTATGAAACCGCCGCTCAATGTCGAGAGCGTCATGTCGATGAAGCGGTATTATGCCGAGCAGCAGCGAAAAGAGGATGAAAGCGCCAGGGCAGAGAATAGACAGCCGGAGCACATTGCGATACCGAGGTATCTGGAGCTCGTCGATGAAGAGGACAGGATAGGGTACCTGGAGATGAGGTCCAAGATATGCGTGTGGGAGATGAGGGAGAGGACGATACAGGAACAGCTGGCGGGTATAGGTACGGAAGAGGATGGCGACAGATGGGATATACAACTCGGCAGAGACCGCGAGGGCATGAGAGGGGAATATCTCGATGCGGTGAACGGACTGGAAGCGAATTCCAGATACGACAGGCGGCAGCTTGCGGGCAAAGAGGCGGATGACTATGTAGATCCGGAGAGGTCATCTGTGAGGATAAAGGACCTCATAGGCGGCGACGGCCATGACAGGGTGGCATATGAATTATGGGCATTCCTTAAGGCATATCCTACGGTAGAAAAATTTATAGCAAGCGAATTCAGGATCCGTAATATCCCCACAGTCATACAGGCAGAGCTGAGGCAGGTGCCGATAAAGGAGAAGACATGGTCATGGCTGGGACATGTCGATTACCTGATCTGGCATACCTCCATACAGGTCGGCCAGACCGTCCAGGGCTTCCTCTTCCTCGGCGGCACCGGGAACGGGTTCCTGTGGGAGATGCTCGCGCGGAACAGGCCGATCTTTGACGCGGACGGTAATATTATAGACGAGGTGCCGTTAAGCGACAGGGCCACCCTCCTCAGCTATCTGGAGCCGCTCAAGGAGAGGGTCCACAGGGAAGAGTCGGAGGATTTCAATGAGATAAAGGGCATGAATATATTCGCGCGGGCTGCGATAAGGTTATCCCGCGTCTTCCGTCCCCTGATGAAGGTATACCTGCCGTCTCTCATGCTCCATAAGTATCTGACCGTATATTCCGTCTCCGGGACATGGGACCTGTATAACATAATAGAGGATTCGGAGCTCGGGAGCAGGATCGCGCTCTATAAACTGAAATGCACGCGCCTGACCGGCAAGTGGACACAGATACTTGAAGACCTCCTTCCGGAGATGGGGCCCAGGTGGTGGCTGCAGCGCTCCAGGTGGATAATAGTGCAGACCTTCGCTGTCATACTCTCCTTTAAGCCGGGCCTGTGGATGTTCATGGGGCAATACCTCGGGCTCGGGCTGGGCGTCGCGCTCGTCATATCGAACCTCAGCGCTTTCAATATATTATTGGGCCTTTCTGTGGGCCTCCTGTCGTTCTTCGCCGGCGGCCTTATAGCGTATAAGATAAACGGCGCGATAACGATATTGCGCGCGCGAGCGGGGACGGAACGTAATCTGCAGTGGTACGTAGACCCGCTGAAGTCGATGGGGTGGAAGAAGTTCCAGCATATGTCACATCTTGCTTCCGCGACGCTTGCATCATTTGCGGCCGGCATAACGCTCCTCGTGACCGTAACGTTCTTCCTGGGTATGGTGATACTGCCTCAGGTATTGGGTCCATTGTTTGATAGCGCTCCGGAAATATTGGGTTTTGGCTTACCGGGGTTGAGTTCGCTATTGCAGGATGCGGCACGGTTCACCCAGACGTATATCCCGCCTCTATTGCCGTGGTTGAAGACGACCATAATAGGCACGATCGTATTTATACTCCCGCCGGCAGCGCAGACGATCATGGGTGTAATTACGATGCTTAGGTATGGCATAGAGGATGAAGAGGGCATGGTAGAGTCGTTAAAGGTCAGGTTCGAGGACAGGGATTGGAGAAAGCTCGTCGGCATAGAGCAAGTCGTAATTACCGATGACGACCTGGCGGCGCTGGGGCTCAGGTGGGAGTTCATAAACCAGATGCGTGCTCACAGCAATACCCCGGCCGGCAGGCCGATGAAGGCCTTGACGGTCTTGGAAGAGACGGGGTACAAGGACCGGAGGATCATCGAATATACGCTGGAGATATACGCACATCTCGTAGAAGCCGCCATAGCCGAGGCGGAAGTCCCGTCGCAAGTGAGGCGGCCGTCGCGGTTCATAGGGATAGGGGATCTCGGCATAAAGGATTCGATCGCTCTGAAGAGCGATAAAGATTCTATTGAATTGAGCGGAGAAAAAGATATCAGCGACATAAACGCTCTCACAATGAATCTTAAAACCAGACACGGCCCTATCTACGATCTGCTCTCGGATAATCTCAAAGCCGCATTGACCGCCTATGATAACGGCCATATTGATCCTGCATTTGTAACGGCCGCCCAGAACAGGACGAACAGGGATCTTAATAAATACCTTACGGGTTTTGTTAAGTTCAAAGCGCTTCTGGCCGCTTATGACGGCATAAATGTGCCCGCGGAGCTTGAGCGGAAGATCGTCGAATATATAAAAGAGAACCTGATAAAGGAGCTCAATGACCTGATGTCCCGCAGGGACCTTTATGCCGCGGTAGATAATTATTATGAAGCCAATAATCTGCCGGTACCGTATGACCGCATGGCGTCGGAAGACCTGGTGCAGGGCCTTTCGAGCGCGACGAGCTATGGCCGTACTATGGCGGACCAGTTCGACGCAGGTCGGGACATCATGCTCCTCAACAGGCGTATGCTGGAAGGCATATATCAGGGGATGATACGCAGGACCGGCGTTTTCAACGAAACGGACGTGAGGCGGTATAAAAGGGTACTTGAGGGCGAGGTCACAAGAGAGATAGAGGACATAAGGAGAGACACGGCCGGGGAGCTGCATTTCGGAAGGCCGTATCTCGTCATAGGGGCATTGTTCGGATCGGCGGCGCTCGCACTGTACTCTTTCGGATATCTGAACATGCCGGGGGCCGTAATCGTTTCCGTCGCCGGCAGCATATTCCTTGCGCTATGGACCGCCAACGCGTTGGTGCGTCTCCAGACGGGGGACCGCCGCGCGCCGCTCTTCAGGATAAATATGCTCCCGTACCATATGTGGCGGTATATCGCAAGGATGCCCCAGATGATAGATTACTTCAACAACCTGATAGTGGCGGCCTGCTACAGCCTATACCAGACGCTGAATAAGTGGGTGGGTGAGAACTTCTGGCCGCGGGGCCGTCAGGCGGGCGTAGCGCCCGTAAAGGGTGAGATCGTTTCGGATACCGTGAAGAGCATCAACAGGCGCATATGGTTCAAACAGGTAGGGGCGGTCACCCTCTGGCTCACCATATTGCCGTACATAGCCATTCTGGGAACGGTCTTCTATGATTACGGCACCAAGCTGCAGGAGAGGTACGCGATAAATTATGTCTTTGAGCCGGCGGTGAACTCATTTATAGAGGATAGGGGCGACATCTCTATAGGAGAGATCGATACGGCGGTGAGACGCAACCTGGGGCGGGATGAGAATGCCGACGGCTGGCTGAGGGGCAAGATCGATTACTACCAGAAACTGGTCGAAGAGGGAAAAGCGGATGAGGCGTCCCGGCTGCTGGAAGTGGTCGAAAGCGGGATCGGCGTTTACGGGGATTACGTTAAAGGCCATCCTACACAGAAGAATCTGTATAAGTATGAGATAACCCTGCAGGAGATAGGCACGGCCCTTCTTAACACAGGGAACGAAGATGCCTTCAATGATCTCTTTGCATTCTCCATGCCGCTTGCCGGGGAGGGATGGACCACCACGACCGGAGACAGTGTCACCTCAGGAAAAGGCTCGCTTACCGTTGAGGCCAACGCGCCGGAGAGGGGCGATTATGTCATAAGCGCGGTGCTGGAGAAACCGGTGCAGTTTGCCGGCAAACGGTTTATCTTTGAGCTCCAGGTCGATGAAGATGATAGAGGCGTATTCCAGGGACGAAATGTAACGGCATTCGTAACCGATACAAAAGGCGATGTCCATCGCCTTAACTGGAGATATGCGGTCGAGATCCTGCCGGCTGAAACGGCAAAAACGTCCCAGCGCCACATAACCGTATCGGTTCCGCTCGATGAAATACATGAATCCGTAAAAGAGGTGGGGGTGATCATAGAGAGCGGTGTCCTCGTCAGGCCTGCAAAGGGGACCATACATGTATTGCAGCCAAGGATAGTCGATTCGGCTTTTGAGAAGATGAAGGCAGCGGCAACGCAGGCTTCCGCCAAAGAGGCAGCGAGAGAGCAGTTGATAAGCGAAACGCCTCTTGAGACCGTCGACAGATACATAGGCGAGGCCTTGAAGAACAAAGACCTCAGCCGGCTCTCGGAATGCGATGATATACTGCTGGCTCTGGAAGAGAGCGGTACGGTGCCGCAGGATAAGTTGGATGAAAAGTGGGAGGAAGCGGCCAGCGCAAGCCAGATCATAAGGGCGGAGATCGCGGCGATGCCGAAAGAGGCGTTGGAACCGCGGCAGGCGCTCTTCCCGGGCATGGAGGCAGGGCAGGGTGTTGCTGACTGGTGGGTAAAGGAGCATCTGCTCGGCGGGCTCACACGCAGTGAGATAGAGAAGTTCACCACAACTCAGCCGGACGTCCATCCGTTCATGGCCATTGCAGGTTTCAGGGCCGGCGGTATCGCTCTTATGGTTACTATAGGACTATACATAGTAATGGCGGTATTCAGCAATACCTTTCTGCCCGACGGGGCCATTAATATAGCGGGATTTGCTCTATTGGCAGGCATAGGGTTCTCCTATTGGGCGGCGGTACGTTACTTATTACTGGAAGAGCAGGTAGAGAAGGCGCTAAAGGGATACTATGAGGCGCATCCCGATATGGGGGGTTACCCTGCCACGAACGGTATCCCTACCACAGAAGAGCTGAGGCACATTGCGGTAGCGCGTTCCGACGGTTATAGACATCCCGCGTTCTCGACTCTCTCGCCGCGCGCACAGCGGCTCATCACATTGCATGAAGGTTTCAGGGCAGAACTCGGCGGGATGCTCGGTATACTGCCGATAGCCGATCTTGTATTCAAGAATTTCACTTCGAGATATACCGAAGCGGTGCGCGTGGCCGAAGCGCACAAAGCCATTGCTTATAAGCAGGCATGGCCGCAGGCGCCGCCGTCAGGCGAAGAGCTTATATCCTCTACCGAGACATTCCATAAAGAAGACCAGGGCCCTGCCCCTGTAAATGTAAAAGCCATACGTATTGACCCATTTAAAACAGGCGTATATTTAAGCCTTCCTACTTATACAGATAATAGAAGCGGTATGCTCCGCGAAAAGATAAACGGCTATCGTATTATAAATGGTGTTCAGGTGTGGGATGACGGCACGCCCGATACGATGCGCGATGATCTGTGGACTTTTGCCAGGCATGCGGATGAATTCCGCGCCGCTCACCCGCAGGATGAAGTCATCGCGTACTCGGGTTATGGAAACCTGATCATGAATGACTGGATCGTCGCATGGGTCAACGGGGAGGTTATAAAACGCGACGATGAGTTGGAAGGTAGAACATATCTTTCTCTGGTAATATTCAAGGACGGAAGCGTAGATTTTCGCAAAATACGGTATGACGGCTCGCGCGTCATAGATGCCGGGACCCAGAGTGATATTACCGACGCTGTCAGCGAAGTGGCGTCGGGTCAACCGGTCGTGGAGAATGAGAAGGCGGTCGACCCGGCGGATATTTTTGAACAGTATTACGACCTGCGCCATTTAGTTCATCTTCCGTTTATAGGCGAAGGCGGCAAGACAGTCCATTTTGCGTTTGACCAGTTTATACAGGATAAGGCAAAACTTGGTGATGCTGTGCGGGGCAGGCCGGTTACCCTGGCGCTAAGAGCATATCAGACGGAAAAAGGCAGAATAGGGGTTGAGCCAGAATTGGTAGAAGTGGATATCACCCGCTTGGCTAACGGTCTCGCAGAGAAGGGATACCGCGAAGCGGCCTCTGCGGCAGAAGTTCGTGAAAAGGGTCAGTATTTTATAGATGCAGTCTCAAAGACCATTACCATAGCATTTCTACCGGCGATCAACGCCCATCACTTCATAGGAATAGACAGGAATGGGATGGTTGTGGATGTAGTAGTGCAGGGCAAATCCAACCGTCTCGGTATTACGCTGAAAGAAGCCGGCTCCTGGCTCATAGAGCGATACGGCATAACAAATGCCATAGTGCTGGATAACGGCGGGGACCCTACCTTAAATTATAAAGGGCAGGATGTGGCGCAATCATTCAACAGGCGCACCAGAGTAGGTTCCGCGATAATCTATTACACGCCGGCACATCGTGTAGTGAGGGCCCCAAAAGATATTTTGCAGGCCCGGCCGCAGGCGCCGCCGGAAGAGAAACTGTTGGATATTGCAATACGCGGCGGATTAGAGATAAATGATGAGACAGAGTCCGGCCTGCTTGCACCGATTGTCAAAGCGCTTTACGGCAAAAAACTGGAAGAAGTGAAATCCGACGGAACCCCCGTTTTCAGGAAAGAGTTTTTGGAGAGCTCGCGCACTATCGAGTCACAGCGCATAGAAGTTGGTCCCGTCCCCGCATCCGGAGTCATTAAAATGCTTATGATTTCACTTCACAACGCGCCCTGGCGAAAAAAGAAAGAAGAGCTCGCCAAAGGCGCTCAAGCGAAGACCGTCACTTACAAAGTGGATGAGCCACACCGTCCTACGCAGGAAGGGAAACCGTGTAGATTCTGCGTTATCCCCGACGAAGAGGTGCTTTTCAAGATCGTAATAAACGGACATCATTATAAAGTCGCTATCAATATATTCCCGTTCGGCGAGCATCATATGCTTTTGATCAGTGAAGACCCGCTGGCGCAGAATCTTGCAGAGCGCATGAAGGATTCCATACTCTTTGCAAAGGCGCTCGGTACGGAATACGAAGCGCTATTCAATTCGCCGGGCGCAGCTGCAAGCGTCCTCCACTTCCACGTACAGATAACTAAAGCTAGAACCGCCCTATTGGCAAATATCGAAGCCGGGGCAGTTACCGTAGAAGATGTGGGTTTCTTCAACGGCGTCAGGATCGGCACACTTCGCGGCTGGCCCGCAGAGTCCAGGATATTTACCTCTAAGGATATCGATCGGTTTTCTGCCGAATTAGAAAGATATGTCACTTACTTGAGGCGCTCGGGCATTCCTTATAATGTGATATTCAGGGTCGAAAAGGACAATTCGCACGTCGCTTTACTTATAGTCGGAGGTAATGAGTATCCCGAGGCATTCAGAGAACTTGACGGTGCCGCCGCCGTATTTAAGATGGGCGGGAAAGAGGCAGGCGGTGATTTTATACTTCCGTCGACCGGCACCGAAAATGCAATAAAACAAAATCCGGAGCTGCTTATCAAGGGTTTATATCAGGCATCGACTCACGGCGCGTTAGATGTCTACGAACAGGCTCGTCCCCAGGCGCCGCCGGAAAGAGGGGCGGTCGAGCCGAGGCTCCTTAAAGCGATGGGCCTCACAAGCGCCGCAGGAGCGCTCGTCCTCCTTTCTGTAAGCGATGCCAGCCCGGCCCTGAAGTGGGCGGTATTACTGCCGGTGGCCATTGCCGCCTGGTTCTACTCGGCAAAGAAGATATCCAGACTTATCGCGCCTTATATATTCAAAGAGGAAGAACCCAAGCCGGCCGAAAAGCCGTCCAATATAATCAAGCTCTTCATCATCCCGCTCGGCATCATCGCCGCGGCATATGCCCTCGAATATATATTCGGCATTGATACCGGTGAGGTGAAATACCTTGCCGCAGGTATTGGGCCGTTCGTGCCGCGTTTACCGGAGCTTCCGCCAAATCTAGACCAGATAAAACGGATGATATTGGACAGAGCGGAAGAGGAAGAGGCGCTTGTCAACGCGTTCAGGGACCGCCTGCCGGAAGATGTCATGGCGGCCAGGCCTGTTGCCAGGGATTTCGCCGAGCAGTGCCTTACCGATATGTTCGTGGAGAGCCATATAATGAGCCAGTGGCAGCGGGACAGGGGTGTCAGGCTGTACGATGAGATAGTCAACCTCTGGCAGCTCTTCCTGGCGGCCGAGGCGGATAAAGAGAAGGGCGGCCAGGCGTACTTCCTGGCACTCGACGAGATCAAGAGGCGCAAGACCGACGGCTCCGAATGCACGCAGATAATAGTGGTGACGCCTAACCGCGGAGGGTCGGAAGAGCCGATCACGCGTAAGCTGAAAGCGTCAGGCAGGGAGACGCTCGGCGCATTCCATCTCATATACAAAGATATAGCGCTCTCCATGTATCAGATACAGAAGTCGGACCGCGATAAAGCCGCCCTGTCGGCGGAAGAGGCGAGAGGGTTGCTCGATTCATTCGCCTCCGATACGGAGAACGATTTCAGGGCCGTGGATACAGGAGAGACAAAGGCCGGTCTGGCCGGGGCCGTCGCGGCATCCGGAGGGCTCCTGAAAGGCATACACAGGGTAGACTCCAACGGCCTGCCCGGCGGCGCGCTAGGCATAATCTTCAATTATGACGAGGCCAGGATGGAGTCAACGCTGCCTGAACGGGAGGGCATGCGCTCGAAATACAATATAAAGAGATGGAATATCGAACAGGAAAGGATAATATTTGACAGTATCGTGAAACCGACCCTTTACGGTATAGAGAAGGATATAAGGCATGCGACCACTGCCGGTCAGAAGGAGATGATGGAGGTCTTCCAGCTCATGATGACCGATCTGACCGGCCACATAAAGATCGAGCGGGGAGAGCCCTCCGTCGCATTGCAGGCATATGATATGGTAGCCCGTCTGGAGCCGATGTTCGCGGCATACGCGAGCGGCAGTATCGGCGACGCGCTCGACAGAGGCGAAAGCTTCCGTACCATGTTCAACAGGTTCATAACCGCGCTCGACAGGGATCCTCGCCTGGCGCCACAGGATGTCGAATTTGAGGCGGAGAAGTTCCATAAGTGCTTCGACGAAGTGGTAAGCAAGATCACAAAGGACTCCATTGAGGACGAGACATTGAAGAGGATGTATCAGGAAGTCCTCGGTTCCATATCGCGGAAGAGGTATGCGGCGCGTTTCGCGCTCTGGAAGTGGTTTGCCGAAAACAGGACTACCCTGGATAGATACCACGGGATGGTTGAATCCCTGGGCATGGTAATAAGTGAGATATGTATACGGCTCAACCTGGAAGAAGTTGCCGTAGAAGGGCTCGAAGAGGTGGTGAAAGAGGCGAAGCGTCAGGGTCGTGAAGTGGTTATTGTATCAAAGGACCTTATAAGGGACGAACTTATCCTGAGGACACTCACCGAAAAGTACGGGGTGAGGGCCTTTGTCTGCAGCAACGGTTCTACCCAGGAACACGCGGGCATCATAATAACGGCTAGCGGTTCATCCCTCATGGTCAACCTGCCCGAGATATTGATAGATAAGCTCGGCAGGACCGGAGAGCCGGTCTCTTTCTATACATCCGAGACGGGTTTTGAATCGCGCCTTTATATAGGTCCGCACACCACAAGCGCCGGTATGGATGTCGTGAAGGGGGTCATAACGAGCCAGGTCTTGAGAGATTACTATGTGCAGAGAGAAACGGAGAGGATGAGGGAGCGGAGCGTAGCGGCAACGTTTGACGGAGAGGTTGTGATACCCGTGTACGGGAACGTGAACCTGCCGTATCACCTCAATAGGGGGGATTTCGGCATACCGGAGGAAGGTGCCGCCGCGAGGGTCGCACGCGTATATGAAGCAGGCGCAAACGGCATAGCGCTCGCAAGGACCGAATATATGTTCATGGGGTCAGAGGCGCCGTCCTTTGAGATGCAGCGCGACCTTTATATCGGCATAGCCGGCATCAAGGATGCGCCGGTCACCTTAAGGACATTCGATAAACGAGATGACAAGGCCTGTATAGCGCTTCAGGACGTGCCCAATAAATACGGCTTCGATTATTGCAGGACAGAGCCGGGCAGGGCGGCATTGAAGACACAGGTGAAGGCGATATATGCCGCATATGCATATCTGCGGGAGAGGAGGAACCTCGATAATCTGCGCATGATGTTCCCAAATATAAAGACGGTGGACGATATGAGGTTCCTTGCCGAGCTCATCAACGAGGTGAAGACGGAGCTCCTGAAGGAGATGAAGGCATCCAGAGAGACGCTCGACGCGATGCCCCTCGGCATAATGGTCGAAGAGAAGGAACTCGTTAAGGTCGAGAGGTCGCCGAACGACTTCATCACAGCGCCGGATAACCTGATCGCGGTCCTCGACAACGAACTCCTTAAAATAAGCTTCCTGAGCATAGGCACTAACGACCTCATATCGAACGTAAAGAACAGGCGCCGGGCGCTGCTTACCAACAAGCATTTTGACAAGGAGATACTCGGTATCCTTGATATGATAGTCAGGACCGCCGCCGAGAGGCACATCTCGGTCACGGTATGCGGGGACGTGGCCCGTTTCGCGAAGACGCTCATATTCAGCATATATCTGGCCAGAAGATACGGCGTTCCGCTTGTGCCCGGCGTGACGGCAGAGATGGTGGCAAAGCTGAAGACGCACACGGAATTCTCCGATTCGCGTAACGGCGCCAACATATTTGAAGGGTGGGAAGAGAAGGGTGAGGAAGAGATCAATGGCCTCGTAGAGAGCAAGGTACAGACGATAGTCGGCAGGATAACGGAGCGGGAGCCGATCTTCAGGGACATCCTGGACCGGAGATTGAGCGCTGTGATCGGTCCTGCTGCCCCAAGGCGCGGCCCGACCGCGGGCTCGGCCAATGTCGGCGTCATAGCCGCGCTCATACCTGTAGTAATAACCCTGGCGGCGCTTTTCCGCAGCCCTGTTGCGCAGGCGAGCGTCCGGCAGGCGTCGGAGGCCGCAGGCGGTATACTGTCCAATCTGCCTTTCGAGATGCAGGCAGCCGGGAGCGCCGTCATAGCAGTAATGTTCGTTGCGCTGCTCATATCGGCCGGGATATTCGGCAGACGGGCCCCTCCGGGCAGGCCGATATCGAAAGACCGGCTCCCGGCTAAGGCGAGCACAGGGTGGAGCCCGTTCTCTACGCAATTTGCCGCTAAAAGCGTCATAAATTTCTCGGACCCCGTTCCGGTCATGGATCCCGATGATCCGCATTTTGCCATACTAAGCTCCGTGGAGAAGTATCTCAGACAGACATTCCCCGGAGAACCTATACCAATATCTCCTTTCGTGAATGCCCTCTTTGCGAAATATCCCGATAAAGTGGATAATATAAAGGTCCTCATCGACGAGGGTTATATGAAACATGTGGCCAGGACGCTTTATGAAAATACCATTAAATGTACAGAGAAACCTAATAATATGGCGGCCGAGTTCTACGATTCCGCGGGACACAGGGAAGATGAACTTATGCTCACCTATCAGGACAGGGGCACGAGCATTCTGAGGGCCATTACATCGATACTTGCCGCGAACAACATAAATATAAGAGAGAATTTCTCGATAACTTTTCCTCTGACAATAGGGGGCGCGCCTATGGTCATAAGGACCGGTATATGCATTGTGGAACGGGACGGCAGGCGCCTCTCCAGGCATGACCGGGATGATGTGAGGTTTGCCCTGGAGGATGTGGATATATTGAAAGAAGTACGCGCCCCCCTTATCAGACGCAGCATCATAGGACTTATATGGGACGCTGTAGACGGGGAGGTCAAAGAGTATATTATCGAGAGCGACCTGGAAGCGGATGCGGAAGCGACAAGGAACGAGAACTTTGCCATGAGCGCACGATTGAAGCCGGGTTATGAGATAGTTCTGAGGGCCAGCCGTCCGGAGAGCGTATTCAGCACCAGGATGGTAGGCATCAAGAACAGGATAGCCAGGGAGTTGAATACGTCTGGTGTGAACGCGAACATAAGTTCCGTGGAAGACAACAGGGGCGTGACGGTAGAGATACGTATTGCCATAGAGATGAACATAGCCAATCTCAGCCGGCTTGTCCTGGCCCTGGGGACGGGCGATTTTAAGACAGACGAATACGGGAAGGCGAGGAGATTTTCAGAAGAGGAGCTGGTGGCAAAGCTTAACGAACGGGCTGCCCTCTATCTGGAGGGGCTCACTCAGGATACGGATGAGTATAACCAGCTTCTGGAATACTTATACGGAGGAAAGGGCAGCGACAGCATCGGACTCGTCAATATTGTAAAGGATCCCGATACGGTCACATCGGTGCCGGATCCCAGCGACGATTGGCGCCCAAAGGATAAAAAGTTCGGGGATCTACAGGCGGTAAAGATAGAATCCTATAAGGCGCGCCTCTCCCAGAGGACATGCACATACAATGATATGTCGCGGGTGGCCAGGGCGGTCACTTATTTCGCCCATTTTGTCGCCCGGCGTAATGCCGACAGGTATGTCTTCCTGTCGAGGGCCGCGGATACGGTATACAATGCTTATGTGATCATGAACCTCATGCAGGGGTATCCAAATAAGGGCGTGGCCTTCTTCGTCTCGGCCGACACCATGGGATGGAACACGTCACGCTGGTTCATACATGAAGAGATAAAGGGCGTGCTGTCGACCCTTACCGCGAGGAAGAAAGGGACGGTGACTTTCGAAGAGTTGACGCGCGGGGTCATGGGTTATTTCGACAACATCTATATGGCAGAACATGCGGTAAGCATAAGGGAAAAGAGGACAGGCAAGGAGGTCAAGGGCCTCTACAGGGTCCGTGACGCGATCGCCTACTGGACGGGACCCGGCAAAAAGATCGTGGAAGTGCCGGTACTCGACGCAAACACCAGAAAAGAGATAGGGAGAGTCGGCCTCGAGGTGACGGTCAGCGCCAATGCGTCCGGCAGTTATTATGAAGAGAAGATAACGGGCGTGCATTCGCTTACAGGCTCTATAGGTAAAGATATGGATACAAGGAACGCCGAAGTCGACGTATCTGAAGAGGCGCTCTCCAATATACGCGTATCCACGCTCTTTAACGCGATATATGAACAGTGTAAGGTGGCAGGCACCCTGGACGGCCTAAAGCCGAACAGCACCGTATGCGTGGTGGACGAAATAGCCGACGGGACTTATGATTTTATACTTAAATATATAGTAGAGAAAAAGACACGGGATGAGGCGAACCCGCGCAACCTTAATGTCACCATGTTCATAGGACGCGTCAGAACGGACGAATTCAGAAAAGTCGACGGGTATCCCGCGCTGAGCGCCGAAGAGATATCGGAAACCTTCGGCATATCGCCCTCTGAGGCGGAGGAGATAATAGAGGCAAATTCCACGATAGCGGACAGGATGCCGCATCCGGAGATGGTGGCCGAATTCCCGCAGGAACAACTGCCGATATATAACACCAACATACCGCTGCATTTCGAATCGGCGACAGAGGGAGAGGCGATAAGCTGGTATCTCCTCGCTCTCCTGGTCTATAACAGCGGGGTCGACTTTGTCAATGCGGGCAAGGCGGCATCCGGCGTTACGCCTCCCGAGAAGGGCGCACCGGAAGGCGCCCCTCACCTGCTTCTCGGTATCCCCGTTCCTCCGGAGGGCATGGGTGCCGAAAGCCAGATGAAGGTCCAGGAGGCCTTATCGTCTCTCGGTTTTAAGGAGAGGGTAGAGCCCGTCTTCTTCGTGGATGCCGGCGACGACATGAAGAATAAGGAAGAGGTCGACCGCCTGGTGAAAGGATCCGGCGCGGTCATGGGCGTCTCCGTAGCGCGCGGGATCTCAATAGAAGATCTCGCCGCAGAGATACGCCAGGGCGACTCAATGAAACTTCTCGTCTCAGAGCTCTTCAGGCGCACCGACCGCGACATCGCCTCTCTTGACAGCGCCGCGATCGAATCGATGGACGACGCGCGGTTGCAGGAAATGCTGAGGAGATTATCGAGGATATTGCCGGGTATCGTCTCAGAACGGATCCTCTCAAAGCTCGACACCTATAACGCAAGCATGAAGGCGATCGCCAGGAGATCGGCCATCCGGCACACGAGAGTTGACAGGGCCGTATCGGATGTCGCAAAGACAAAAGAGAACCTGCTCGTCAGTATCCGCGCCGGGTCGCTGGGTGAAGTGAAGCTCCTCGCCGAAGCGCACAGGGAGCGGATGCGGCTTGCGAAGTCGATAAACCCGGAATTTACACCTCTGAAGCTACAGGTCCGCCTCACCGTGGAGAAGGCCGACGAAGAGAGGATAAACGAAGGCACTAAGCAGGAGCTGATGAAGCTCATGGATATCGACGGTATAGACCTCGAACTGGTCAGCGAGGAAGATGCGGCCAGGATCGACTCGATAGAAGCCATTTATGATAGATACGGACAGGGTTATGCGAAGGAACATGTTGCCATAGTCGAGCCGCTCAAAGAAGGCAGGGCCGGTGAAGATACAGGCAGGCTCATATTCATGGAATATGAAGGAGGCATAGCCACTTCCCAGGTATACGATGCCGCCCTCGTCGCGATGACGGCGGTAGAAAGAGACCCGCTCATGCCGGGGCTCGTAAAAGACGACAGTACCGGCTGGTTCAGGTTCCTTCCGCCCATGACAGCGGTGGAACTCGAGAATATCAAGCACGAGGCGGAGCGTTACAAATCGGTCCTGATGAGCGCGTAACGTCAGATCTTTGATTTTTATGTAGAGCGAGAGGGAGATTACCCCTCCCATCCTATCTTCGTCCTTCCGGGGACTCTGCCAAGCGGCCTCCGGGAGGGCGAAGATAGGCTACATAATTCGAGTAAGATAGCAAGTTGGGGTATAGGGTATTAGATAAGAAATAGGAAGTCAGGGTATAGGGTATAGGGAAAAAGAAAAGATATGGAAGAGAGAACGGCGCGACCAAATATCGGCTATCACCAGGGATCTCATGAAAATCTTCGGTTACAGATCTCGAAGATATCGGGGGTGGTCGATACGGGGGAGCGGTTCTCCGAGGCCGTCAGCGTAAACCATCTCCTTTCCCTCATCATAAAAGAGACGCTCGATCTCACCGGGACAAATGTCTGTATCATCTGGCTCAAGGACAATTCAGGCAACCTCATACCGCGGATGAGTTTCGGGCTGAAGACGCCCGCCATCCGGTCCTTCAAGTTAAAGACAGCATCGGAACTGGCCCGGTGCATCATGTCCAGAGAGGGCGCCACATATATACGCGACCTTAAGAACAGGGTTGACGCTTCAACGCGCCGGCTTATCGTAAGAGAAGGGCTATTGTCGCTCGTCGCCGCTCCGCTTGTGGCATGCGGTGAGCGGATAGGCGTACTGATGGTATCCGCCAGGGAGCGGCGCAGGTTTGAGGATGTAGACCTGAAGGTATTTGAGGCCGTCGCCAGGCAGTCGACGCTCGCCATAATGGATATAGGGCTTTATGAACGGATGGACAGGAAGGTGAAAGAGAAGATAAAAGAGATGTCTATGCTCTTCACCATGTCCAGGTCCATCTCCTCTTCCATAGATGTGGAACTGCTCCTCGAGATCATACTCGAAAAGGTGAAGACGCTTATGAACGCCAGGTTCTGTACGCTGCGGCTCCTGGGCGAGACGAGAAAGAGGATGCGGCTTACGGCGTCAGCGGGGCTCTCAAAAGATGAACTTAAAAGGATGGCCGGGGCCGATAATAATATATCGAGGACCGCAATGTCGGGCAGTTCCCCGGTAGTAGTCCCCGCCTCCGCCTGCGGAGACGGCAAACGCCTCGCCGAACTTAAGCGGAAGAGGGTAGGCACGGTCGTGGCGGTGCCTCTGCTCAGCCACAGGCGGAAGATCGGAGTCCTCTCCGTATATATAATGCAGGAGAAGATATTCGCCAGGGAGGATATGGAGATGTTCGAGATGGTGGGGAGCTTATGTTCCATGGCCATCGAGAACTCAAGGATGATCGAGCGCGTCAAGCGGGATTACCTCAATACCATAAAGACGCTCGCCAGGATAATAGATGAGAACGATTCATATACGCGCGGCCACTGCGAGAAGGTCATGCGGTACTCCATACTCATAAGCAAACGTCTCGGCCTGCCGGAACGCGTTATACAGGACATAAAGACGGCAAGTTTACTTCACGATATAGGCAAGATAGGGATAGACCTCGGTATCATACAGAAGAAGGGGAAGCTTGAAGGCGACGACTGGAAGAAGGTCAGACTGCACCCGGAAATAGGCGCAAGGATAGTGAGCCAGGTAGGTTTCCTGCAGGAGGTGGTGCCTATCATACAGCACCACCATGAACGTTTTGGGGGAGGCGGTTATCCTGATGCCCGGTTGATGAGCGGCAATATCCCCCTGGGCGCCCGTGTGATAGCGGTGGCTGACGCCTTCGATGCCATGACGAGCGACAGGCCTTACAGGGAGGCGATGTCGAAGGAGGCGGCCCGGGAAGAGTTGAAGAGATGTGCCGGCTCCCAGTTCGACCCGAATATAGTCGATGCCTTCCTGAAGACACGGGTCTTTTGCAACTAACCGGTACGATGAGTGCTGGGAAAATAGTTAGTTAAACTATAAAAAAGTTGATTTTCGTCTATTGACAAGTTAGAAGTATAAATGTATAATAACTAGGTTAATATAAATAGAAAGTTATATATTAACAAATTGATACTATACACAAAAGGAGAATGAGATGAAATTCCCAATGGTCGCCAGACAATGTACTTTTTTCGTGAGGTGTATCTCATCTTTCGTCGCCATGACGTTCCTGGTATCGAACGTCGTCTTCGCCGCTCCTCAGGATGCCGCATCCAGCGTGGGAAAAGAGCAGGAGATAATCACCAACCCGGAGAAGGTCGTCATACCGAGAGAGTTCGGGCTGGTGAAGTCCAAATTCATCGGGAATAGCGGCAAGCTCGTTGTCCACATCCAGGATGCCCACTGCAACTACGAAGCCCAGTCCAATATAGCCAAGATACTCGAAAATCTCATAAAGAATTACGGGCTCAGTTTAGTGTCGGTGGAAGGCGCGGACGGATTCGTCGACACCTCATGGTTCAAGGCGTTCCCGGACGAAGAGGTGAGGCGAGAGGTCGCCGCGTACTTCATGAAGAAGGGCGAGATCACCGGGCCGGAGTTCCTCTCCATCACCACCGACTATCCCATAAAGCTTTTCGGCGCAGAGACCCGTTCATACTACCTGCAGAACCTCAATGCCTTCACATCGAGCTACCCCCTCAAAGACGCCACCGAAAAGTACTACAACCAGGTCAAGGCCGTCCTCAACCGCCTAAAAATATACATATATAATGATGAGCTGAAGGCGTTCGATTCGAAAACGGAGGAGTACGTCTCCAAGAAACTGGCGTTCAACGATTACGTCAGGTACCTGCAGGCGACGGCGGAGAAGCACAGGATAAACCTGAGGGAGTACGATAACTTCTTCAAGCTGATAAGCGTGCTTTTATACGAAAAGAAGATCGACTTCAAGGTGGTCGACAAAGAGCGGTCGGCCGTTATAGACGAGTTGAGCAAAAAACTGTCGAAGGATTCGCTTACGGAGCTCGTCACGAGGTCCCTCTCATTCAAGGTGGGCAAGATATCATCGGCGGAATTCTACGAGTACCTGAAGGCCATGTCGCTCGCCAATATGATAGACATACAGAAGGCCTACCCGAACCTCTATAATTACATAATCTATAATTCCGTATATTCGAAGATAGAGAACGAAAAGCTATTCCACGACATAACGCTCATAGAGACGGCCATAAAGGAGAAGCTCTTCCAGAACGACGACCAGAGGACGCTGGAGCGCCTTTCGCGCCACATCGATACGCTCCTTGGCCTCGTCAACATAAAGCTCCTGAACGGCGACTACGAATATTACAAAAATCATAAAGAAGAGTTCTCCCACGAGGTCTTCGCCGACTTCATGCACAAGAAGACGGCACAGTACGGCCTGGCCTATGAGATAGAAGAGCCGAACGAGGCCGTGGTGAACAGCGTGCCGAAGCTGGAGGATTTTTACTCCATAGCGATAAAGAGAGATACCGCGCTCGTGGACAATACCCTCGACGCCATGAAGAAGGAGAGGGCCCAGATATCGGTGCTCGTGACAGGTGGTTTCCATTCGGAAGGGATCACGAAACTCCTCGAGAAGCAGGGTATCTCGTACATGGTGGTATGCCCGTCGATAACGAAAGATACGCCCAGCCCTTATATACAGATACTGACGAACCAGAGGACGCCGTTCGAGGATATACTGACAGGCGTCGTAGACACCCCGGCCGCGAAGCAGGGATCGGTCGCGGCGGCGGTGATCTCATGGCTCCTGAAGCTTTCCGAAAGGGACGCCGAGGCGCTCAACGCCAAGGTCGCTCCGGTGGGCGGCCAGGGCCTTCTTGAGAGGATGGAAAGTTTCAAGAGAGAGGCCCCGGAAGCGGCCAGGGCACTGGGCGCAGCGGAACAGAAATTGGGTGAGCAGAGAGAGACATGGCAGAAGAACCCGGCAAGATATATAAATGAGACTATAGCCCGCCTGTATATAGGAAGGTTGATAATCAATAATATAAGTATAACGACGCCGGAGGCCTTAAGGGATATCGAGAGGTCGGTCCAGAGCGCGTTCCCCGGTGATAAAGACGCGATAATGGGTTATGTGAGACCGCTGATCACAGCTGCCATGAAGGTGGAGGAAACGGCCAGGGGCAGGATAGCCGCTACGCACGAGACCACGCGGATCCCGCTGGCCGGCAAAGGTCCGGCCAGTCCGGGCGAACTGACCATAAGCGAAGTCCTCGCGGAGGGGCGCCTCACGGAGGCCGTTAAGGGAGAGGTCGATAATTTTATACGGGGATTATATACCTCGCAGAAGAGAAGCGGCGCCTTGAGAGATACGCCTGTCATAGAGGGAGTGCATGTCCAATCATACAGGGATTGGGAGGCGGAAGTGGACAGGCATAACAGGATCGTGATCGAGTCGGGTAAGGGTGTGCTCATACCGGTCACCCTGTACTTTTCACCTGGCCGCGGCGGCGCTGAAGGGAGGGCGCTTGGGTTGCAGCTTGCCCACGTATCCGAATCGCGCTGGGCATTATTGAACGAAGCGGAACGGAAAGCCGTAGTGCTGCACGAACTCGCGCACATAATGGACGCGAACTCAGGCACATTGAGAGACGAGGAAGTAATACGCAGGATCTTCCCTATAGATAATGTGATCGAAAAGATCTCCGAGGCAGAGCAGAGGAGGATAGAAGATAAGTTCAACAGGTCGATCAACGAAAACAACATAGAAGGCGCCAGGGAAGCCCTCTACTCCTCTATATTGAGGTATCTGGAGACCGGTAATAGCGACGCAATAAGCACTATGATCTTTCGCTTGCTGCCGTTAGGGCCTACACCTACGGAGAGGAGACCGGCCAAGATAGAGATCATAGAGGCGCTTGGGAAGATAAAGCTGGGCGCGGATGAGCTCAATAAGCTGCTTCCCCTGCTCACGGAGCTTCTTAACCAGAGGATCGAAAGCGCCCTCGCCAGGCCGATGCTGGAAGCTATACTCTCTCTTGACCAATCCCTGAGGGTCGGGAACCCCGCGGTAGCGCGTGAGGCGAGGAAGCTCGCAATGGGAGAATATGCCAGGTCGACCCCCGAGATCAGCGACCTTGCCGGCAAGTATATAACTCACAGGCTTATGCTCAACTACACCGAAGAGGCGAAACGTGTCGCGTCGTCCGAGAATGACGGTTTCGCGGTCTATATATTCGTCTCCTCTTCCCAGAAAGAGGCGGAGTTCTGGCAGAAGAGGTTCGAGTCGACCCGGGGCCAAATACTGCCCAGGTCGGCCGTGATAATATCGGTGAGCGAGGATAACTGGAAAGGGATGGCAGGCAACGGGCTGGGGACGCTGAATGCCTGGAGGAGGGCGAAAGAGCGATATTCGAGGCTCGAGGAAGATATCGCCTCCGGGAAGAGCGTCTTCATGATGCACATGGCCGGTTCCGGAACTCGAATGCAGCCGCTGGCCGTCAATAATAAATCGGCGATAGGCCTGCCGGGCACCGTGAATATAGACGGAGAACTGGTGCCACTCACCGTAGGCGAAGCCGTAGCCCTTCAATTCGGTCCGCTTGCCGCTTCAAGGGGCGGTAGGATGGTCCTCGCCTGGGGAGACCAGAATAATATACCTTCGGAGAATATAGACTCGACGCAGGATTACCTGACCGAGATATTCTTCACTTCGATCATGGTCAGGGACCCTAAAGGGATGGCCATCGGCAACCCGGACCTGGTGCGGTTCATAGAATCTAAAGGGACGGTCCCTTCGGTAGGCGGGGTAAGCGGACGCGGCGCGGTCAGCCAGAGGGAGAAGCGCCCTATGAACCAGGTCCTCGCCGACGCTTCCACGGCCCGGAACGGTTCACGTTTTGCGAATGTCAGCTTAGGTTTCAATTCTATGAGATGGGAGCTATTGCAGGAATTATTGAACGAATTTTCGGACGAGCTGGATGCCGGACAGGGCTCTCTCAATATCGACAGCGAATTGTGGGGACCCCTTACGTCCACTAAGGAAGAGTATGCGACATTCATGAAAGAGGGGGCCCTGAAAGACGCAATGGCCGAAGCCAATAAGGCGTCGGCAGAGAGCAGGTCGTTCGATGTGGATGAGTTGATCGCGAAGAGGGTGGCCAGGGCCGAGGCGCACTGGGATCGCATCGCCGCCATGAAGAGGCGCCTGACCGAGAGATATGCGGGCCGCTTCAAGGTCACAGGCAACGGCCTGCCGGATGGGGTCGGGGTCCTGGAGGGAATAGATTACGGGATAGATAAGACGGGCGCAGACTGGTGGGATTGGGGCCACATAATCGACTACTATAACAATGTCATGAAGCTTGTGCGGGTCTCGCCCGACATAGAAGGACGGTGGGAATCGGAGAGGATGAGGCGCTACTTCAGGATCGAGAGCCCGGAGGATTGGCAGAGAGGTTCTTCTCTCAAAGGCGTAGAGGTCAGGAACTCCATAGTGCTCGGTTCCACGGTAAAGCGCGGCCGCATAGTGAACAGCGTAGTGATAGGGACCGAGGCGGAAGAGCTGAACGTCGAGAATGCCGTAGTCATAGGGTGCAGGGTATACAAGCTTGATGCGAGATCGGCCATAGCCTACGGTGTCATATATAACGGGCCTGTTGAATTGAACCCGCAGGACGTGATCGCAGCCCACTACAACCCGAGGGACGGCAGGATAACCCTATTTGGGAAACTGGACCCAAAGATAGGCGACGCGTACAGGGTGAAGGGGGTATACGGTAATAAGGGCATGACATTCGATGAGGCATCCAGGGCCCAGAAAGGTTTCACCAAAGAAGAACAGGAATCGGCCAGGCGGCGGGTCATGGACGAGGAGTTCGGGCAGGGGAAGGCCAGGTCCGAGAGACGGCTCATAAACCTCCCGGACAGGAAGGGTATCGGCGCAGACAGGCGTCTGTCCGATATACACGATATACTGACAAAGGGAGAGCTTTCATTCGTCACGCTCGAAGAGTATATGGAAATGTACGGCATCGCGGACAGGGGACTGGCCGAGGCGGAGTTGAGGGAGCTCGCCTCGCTTGAAAATGAGAGGACGCTTGCAACCGGAGAACCTAACCCGCTTGCGGGGATAGAAGAGATAGACAATCCTTTCAGGGAGAATGCAGGCAAGATATACAGGAAGATAGATATAAAGAATAACCAGGGGATAGCTTACAGATCGTACGACCTCCGCGCCGTGACGACTACGCACGAGCGCAATATACCGTTCCAGGCAGAACCGCAGTTATTCCCGGCTATGATGAGCGAAAAGTTCGCGTACCATGCAGGCCGGGCATTCGGCACATTCCTGCGCCTTGGCAACGGGGGATTCAACATAAATAAGGCTGATATACGCGATGAAAGAGGGGCCATAGTGCCCGCCAGGCTTGAGGCCGCGTTGAGGCAGGCCATTACCGTGGGAGAAGATGCGTTACCGTCCACATGGCTCTTGGTATCCGGCGGGACACGTCTCTATTCCAGAGAGTTGAAGAGCGCATACGCGCGCGGGCTGATGGACGCCGGGCTCAGGGTAAATGTGGTCGATAGGTCGGAGCAGGGCATGGCGAACGTGAGAGGCCTTTTGGCCGAGGATATTAAGGCCGGAAGGATAAATATGAAGGATGCGAGAGAGTTCCTGGAGTATGCACGTCAATTCGAGGAGAACGGCATCACCTCCACCACCGATTATTACTTCGCGTTGAACTTCATGGCCAATGAGCACCTGGGCGAAAGGGACTACATAGGAGGCGCCCACGTCACCGGGAGCCATAACCCCAGATTCTATAACGGGTTCAAGCAGGCGAACAAGCTCAGCATAGGAGAGGGTATAGACATACTTGTCAGTATAGATGACGGCCTTATGGGCCGGCTCAAGCCGTTCTCCTTCGATATGGCCCATCTGGCCGTTCCGCCTCCGGCGGAGAGGGAACGGCAGGAGATGCCGGAGCATATATCTGCCGTGGAGATCGCGTACTGGCATAATGAATCGATAAAGGCGAGGGCCCGTCTTGGGCACGATGTGTGGGAGTACCTCCTCAGGGACTCCTCGCGAAGCATACTGAAACAAAAGGGAGGCATAAGAGAGCTTCTTATGGTCTGCCGGGATATAAACTGGGACAGGGAGGATTGGTCCATAATAAAGAAGAAGCTGGGCATCCCCTTCGACATCTTCCCCGAGAGGCCGGTCCTTTGCAGGAACAGGCCTTTCGAAAAGATAGGCGGATTGAACGAAGACCATAGAGCCGGTTCTACGGGGCTATCGGTCTTCCCGTTGATCGAACTGGGCGTCAAGGTAACGAGGATAAACGAGACACCGGACGGGAACTTCCCGGCAGGGGAGCCGTATCCGAACCTCCCCGAAGAGATGAGGGGTTTTATGGACCTTTGCAGGAATACGGGCCTGCCCGGGGTCGCCAGGGACGAGGACGGAGACAGGACGATATTCTTCACTGAAGAAGGGAAGATGATACAGGAAGACCAGCTCCTCGCCATACAGGCAGAGAAGATGCTGAGAGACGAGGCACGAAAGCCCGCGGAAGAGAGGAAGAGACTTCTCTTCATAGGAGAGGTCAAGTACTCTTCGGTGGCCAGCAGGCGCATAAGGGCGCTCGTCAGCGAGATAAACAGGGAATTGAAAGAGCGGAACCCCGCAGACCAGGGGATAAAGGCGGAGCTGTATCTCGGGCCTGTAGGATTCGGATATATAAAGGATGAGATGCGGAAGATATTCATGGCCGTACAAAACGGTGAAAGAGAGATCGTGCTGTACAACGAGAGGAAATCACCGATACGCGTAGACCTTACCAATGCCAAGGCAGTGATGCTGGCAGGAGAGCTCTCCGGCCACCAGATGGAGCACATGTTCGCCGAAGACGAGACGACGACGCTCAACCTTCTGGAGACGCTTGCAATAGCCAAAGAGAGAGGCAGGACTTTAGCCGATCTCCTGAACGCGCTTCCGGCAGTATATGCGACGCCGGAGCTGAGACCGGCTACCGAAGAGCCGTTCAGCGAAGATCAGTGCAGGAAGATATCGGCCATATCCGGCCAGCATGCCCCATCGGATGTCGATAAGGTGCCGGAGGTGAAAGAGGCGATAGTGCAGGGCGTAAGGGAAGGGCTTATAAAGCTGCTGAAGGACCTCGGATTCGAGGAGGCCGGTAAGGCGACGATCGACAACGGCGAGTGTTTTATATACGAAGCGAAGAAGGCGGTCCCCATATCGCGCATAAGAAAGGAGTTCGTCATACAGCGCGTGGCCATAAACAGGGTTGACGGCGCGCTCATATACTTCTACCCGAGTGTCACCGGCAACGAGGAAGTCGACGCGCGCGGGAGGAGCTCCTTTGTGATAAGGAAGTCGAATACCCAGCCGGAATTGATAGCGAGGGTCGAGGGCCCCACCAGGAAAGAGCGGGATATAATATCGGGCCTCATGTTCAGGATGCTGGAGCAGTATCCCGGTGTGAAGCTGAGCCACGACTCCTATCTCCTCGATGAGGTATTGCCGATACTCGTCTACACGCGGCTGCCTCAGGTCACTATGGATATGGTGGACGAATATGCCAGGAATGAGGCCTCATCTGTGCTGAGAGGCATAATGGAGCGCACGATCAGCATGGACAGGGAGAATTTCATACGGCTCGGGTATGAGGACAGGGACAGGGACAATTTCGAAAAGGAGTTCAAACGCATACACGGCGTATTGGATTCCATGTATACCGGCGGAGAACTCCCCGATGAAGGTGACCTTCGTGAGATCATAGATCTTGCGCGCGGCACCAAGCTGCTTAATCAGATAACCGGCCCACTGGAGAAGCATAAAGAGGGGATACTTGCCGGCGTTGCCGGCTTCGGGACGGAAGAGCTTTACGCCGAGCTCGATAAGTGGGTCGCAAGGTACGTGAACAGGTTCGTGCGCGACTATATAAAGAACAGGGATGTCAGCGAGATGAGGGAAGAGGACTGGCAACAGAACCTGCAGGTCGGATACGAAGTGCTGGTGGGCACGCGCCACCTCTTCAGGATAACCGGGCGTGTCAAGTCGAATAATAATATCTTGATAGCCAAACTGGTCAGGAGTTACGGGCCGGATAAGCTGGAGCCCTTGTCGTCATCGGGCATGTTGGAGGTATATCTCGAGACGTATCCCGCCGTTGAGGGCAGGGGCCTGAGGCGCGGGACGGTGATGCCCGGGGGGATGAAGTTCCTGGCATTTGACGAGAACGGTATCAGTAACAGAAAGGACCTTGGCATAATGGTTACAACAGGCGACAGGGGACCTCTCAGCACCGCAGAGAGCGTAAGTCCCGGGTATATGCAGATCGCGGAGACGGGCGCGCCCAATGTCGCAGGCCGCATACCGCTTCAGGAAACGACGGCAGAAGGATTGAGGGCCATCGAAGGCGTGGGGCAGGTGACCGTGAACGAAGAGACAGGGAAACTCGAGTTCAGCAATCCGGAGCTTCAGGCGGCGTACAAGGACAGAGGAGAACATGATTTCGGATATATCGTTGACCGGCTCTATTCGGGCATACTCCGTATAGGATGGCGGGCCAGGAACATCGCTTACAGCATGACCCATTTCGGCGACCTGCATGCTGCCACTACATTCGGTTCATATCCGCTCATCCCGTGGAATGCCGTATATGTATCTACAGGCAGCCATTCCCAGGGAATGACGCTCGATATTAAAGTGATGAAAGTTGCCGGCATACAGCAGATACCGGTATTCAACAGTGAAAGGAAGCTCGTATCATACAGGTATCAGTATCTGAAACCTGGCGATATAGCGTTCTCTATACCCGGGACGGTCGATATATATACCGTCCAGACAGGCGGCGATCAATTCGCCGACATATCGATACCTTTAAACAGGGCGATGCTGGGAGATATCACGAAGCTTTTAGGCATAGAGCCGGATGTGGCCACGAATCCGAGTTTCGCCGAAGTCCTGCCCGCCAAGGGGATGCCGTATATATTCTACCGGACCGAAAGAGGGACCCCTGCGGTCACGGTCCATCCCGCCTACATCGAGCAGGGGATCGCGGCACCGCAGCGCGTAAAGGCATATATGCCGAATATAGAAGGAATGGCGTTAAATGAGTTCCTGGCGCCTATCATGAACCCGCTTACATATAATACGCCCGAGGCACAGGACCGGCTTAAGAGGCTCGCGTCCAGAGAGTTCGTAATGGATGTCGTAAACCATATAGCCGGCAGTGAAGCCGAAGTTGAGGCAGAGTCGCCGGTAGCGTTCGCGACGCGGGATGAATTTGTGAAGACCAACGACATGGCCATAAAGGCCTTTGGGGAGTTGGAGCGCCGGGTGAATGAGGGCAATCCGGTCCATCTCAATCCGGTCTTCATGACCGGCATGGAGGGTTACGCGTGGGGCCGGCCGATACTCGACAGGCACGGCAATCCGATACTGGAGTTCCAGGGCGTGAGGACACTGGAAGGCGCCGTGGCATGGGCCAGAGAGCATAATGTACCCGAAACCGAGGTGGTAGCGGAGAATTGGCTGGGTGCGGGGGATATATATACAGGGACGGGGTACCCGTTGCCGCGGCAGGCGCTCACGCTATGGCCTGAGATATTCGGGCCGGAGAGCGGACTCACAAGGAAGGTGCTCGCATCAGGGGCGCCGTTATCGGTACAGACACACGGTTTTGTAGAGCAGGCCATACCGCTCGAGAATAGCTCCGCATATATCGGGACGGCGAGGGAGATGTCCCCGGAAGAGTTCCTCGGAGAGATGATGGCCGGCGAAGACGAGACCGGGTTCGCCTTAAGGCCTGTCATGCTCGCAAAGGGGATCGGTGCGACAGTCCGCGCGAATGAACCCCACGCATACGGTGTCGGGTGCTTCTTCGAAACTAAGGCCGTTACCCCGGAAGAGGACCGCTCCGGGACGAGATCTCTGTACGACCGGCTGAAATTGACAGACGAACAGCGCGCTATAGTCCGCGGCCTCGTGGCAAGGGCGGAACGTAATGAAATAAGCTGGGACGAGGTGACGCGACAACTGACGGAGGACAGGCGGTTAAGAGGAAAAGACGGAAAGCCGCTCGTAAGGCCCAATAAGGACGTTCTCACACAGCCCGCCGCGCAGGCACAGGAGACGATACGAAGGATAGCCGATAGCGGGTACCTCAGACCTGTCGATGAAGGCGCTATACAGTCGAAACCCATCCTGGCCGGTATCGCGGAGACGGAGAAGGGCGCGGAGGCGGGACGGTTCGAGATCATGGGCGCCGAGGATAAGTTCGTAACCGCAAGATATACAGTTCAGCCGGGCGCCGCTATGAAGGCGGACACCGGGACGCTCGGGAAAGAGCATATCCTCTTCGTATCCGAAGGCAGGGTCAAGATCGTAAAGGAGTCGGGCGAAGAGTTCCAGGAGCTCGGCGAAGAGAAGGGCGGAGAGTCGGCGCCGATACCGGCCAATATAGGAAGGTACTCGCTCGTCTCCGCCGGATCTGTGCCGGCCGTAGTATATACATCGTACAACCCGGGCAAAGGCGAGAGGACCATAATATCCGCGTTCCAGGCGATGCAGAACGAACTGGCCAGGATAACGGCTTCTCCCGAGAAGAATGAGTTCACCATATGGGTCCCGAAAGAATTATACAGAGGAGAGTCGTTCGAGAGCGAAAAGAGCTTCATCAAGACCGTAACCCACGGCCTGGTCAATATGCGACAATACCAGAAGATCGATGATGTCGGAAAGCCGGACACGCCGAGGGACGTCGTGGTCGTAATGGCCGACAGGGAAAGAGATCTTGACAGGTTGGACAGGGCGATCCTTTCATCGGTAAGGATACTGCCTGTCTCCAAAAAATATGCGGACAGGGTGATGACGGCCGTTCGCGAGCTTGAAGCGGCCGGCGTCATACTCGGTAATACAGAACCGAAGGATATTACGGATAAGGCCTCCGAGAGGGCCAGGGACCTGGCGCGCCTGATGGCACGCATGACGAGCACGCGCGTAGATACAAAGGACCTCGCCGCTCTATTATCGGCGAGGGATATCGCCACGGGACAGGATAATCCCGAGGACCGCCTGAAGAAGCTGGTTGATCAGCTTCTCATCACCATGCCGATAGAACGTCACGAGATCGACAAGGGTCTCGAAGGGAGAAGGCAAGTCCTCTGGTCTGTGTAAGCGCCAGGTAAAAAAAGTTATTCACAGAGTAGGGGAGGTTTAAGCCCCCCCCTACCGAAATGATAAGGAGATATTTTGTAAAGAATAGCCCAGAGGCAAAAAACTTTGGGCTATTTTTTAACATCGCTATATGTCGTATAAGAGATCCAAATCCATCCTATTCCGTCTGCTGGCCTGGTCGCTCGTCCTGACCCAGGCCATGAGTTCGGCAGCATACGCGGATATTAAAGAGGTAAATGAAGACGCCGCACTCGCCACGCAGTCGATATTCCAGCGATCATCCCCGGACAGAAGATCCAGCGATCCGGTAAGCTCCGACATGAGAGCGAGGGCCGTTGCCATCTCCGTATGGAACCATTATTTCAGGGACCGCGGCGACGCATCCACCCTTTCCAGGGCTATGCACGACCAATTCAGGAACGATCCCTCATACCTTGAAGGCGTGGACCTCGGAGGCATAAGGCTGGAAGGAGAGTCGGTCTTTGTCCCGTTCGAGTTCGGCGGGAAGAGTTACATGGCCGCATGTTCCCCGGCCGGTCAGGATCCCGAAGCGGGCACGCTGACGCATAGCGTGCAGGTCACGGAGATAAAAGACGGGCCGAAGGCCGCCCCCGCAGGGCCGATCACCGCAAAAGGGCCTGCCGTTCCCGGCCAGATATCCGACCTTTCGGCCGCCGTAAAGAGAGTCGTCGACAGCCCCATACTCGTCTTCGACGTCGACATGACGCTCAACAGGAAGAGGAATACGGTCATAGATGAAGAGGCGGCGGAACTTCTTTATCAGCTAGTCGTCCTCGGTAAACAGGTCAGGGTCATATCTGGAAGGTCTCTCGATGAGTTCAAGGAGAAGAAGACCTTCGAGCCCCTTCTCAGGAGACTGAGGGAGAAGAATATACAGTTCGACCTTGTCGTCTACGCCTCCGACGGCGCCGAAAAGTTCATCATACACCGTGACGGGACGATCACGGTCGACGACGATTACAACAGGCCCTTCACCAACTGGGAGTCCAGGCAGATCCTCGATGTCATAAGGACGCTCGACAGGCGGATCGCGCAGGAGCAGGGCCTCCGGACGAAGGGCATACCGTCATTCATAGATAATTACAAGAACGCGAAGTACAGCTGGTCACCTTACGGGAAGCGGGATGAAGATGTAAAGGAGTATGAATTCGAGAAGAGGCCGAACGGAGGCGATGAATATACGCCGGCGAGGAAGACGAGGAAAGAGCTGGGCGACCTGGCGCTAGCGATGTTGGCCGAGAGGGGTATCACGGATATCGAGTGCATCGTGAGCGGTAAGACGACGGCCGGTTTTGTCAGGAAAGGGGTAAGCAAGAGGAAGGCGATGATCGACATCCTGAAAGACGGAGCGGCCGTCTATTTCGGAGACGAGGTGTCGAGCAGGGGCGACAGCACCGGAAATGACAATATAGTGGGGAGGATGTTATCGGAAGGTCATGAGGGTCTAGCCGTCGTATCGCTGGATGAACCTAAGGGCGACCTGCCTCCGGGCGTATTGTATATAGGCAAGTGTGTCGAAGGCACGATAGACGTGCTCAGGCGGGCATGTGCGATCTGCGAGGAGGCGAACGCGGAGAAACGGCTCGACATGCAGAATATAAGGTCATTATTCGCCGATTACGACATAGGTGTAATAGGGACCATCTACCCGCTTAAGCTCGGCCACGGCATACATGCGCCGTTCTTCATTGCGGAGGCCGAAAAGGGAAAGTTCATCCTGCGCCACGTCAGGAACGACCTTTTCAAAGATCCGCAGGAGGCGGCGCGGGCCGAAGTATGGACAGTAAATACCGCGATAGAGAACGGCATCCCGTTCGCACGCCTCATACCCAGGAAGTCGAAGAACGGCCTTTGCGAGGAAGATAACTTTATCGACACAGACGGGAAGGGCACATATTATCTCCTTTATGAATTCAAGGAAGGAGAGACGGGCGCTTTCGGAGAGAAGTTCACGGAAGAGCGGTTCGACGCCATGATAGATACGCTGGCCGATATGCACCGCCTCTTCGCCAAACATAAGCCACCCTACATGAGGGAATACTCTCTCCCGTCCATCCTTGCCATATCGGAGAACGCCGACCACCTGAAGCGGTTAGAAGAGTCGATAAAACGGAAGAAAGAGCAGAACCCGAAATACATCTATACGCGCGCAGAGCGGCTGGTCCTGGAGAACGCCGATTTTCTTCTGAGGCAGTATCACCTCCTCTACCAGAACCTCGGCGCTGTTTACGGCGATCTGCCGAAGGTCATGATACATGCCGATTACCACCCGCCGAACGTCATATTCCAGGGTGACGAAATAGCGGCCATAATAGATCTCGAACACATGAGGGAAGAGGCGCGCATTTACGACCTCGCCCCGATGGTAAGGATAGGCACAGACGAAGGAAGGTTCAATCTCGAAAATGCGAAGAGGCTGCTCTTCAAGTACCACGAGAGGAACCCGTTGACCGCCAACGAGATCGCGGTCATACCTGAGATCTTCAGGGGGAAGCTCCTCGACAGGGTCTCTCGGCTACTGGCCGCAGGCCGCCATTACGAGAGCATGTACTTCGATTTCACAGGCATCGAAGAAGGGGCCCAGTCGCTCGCCATGATAGATAAGAACGATAAACTCTTCCTGTGGTACCAGAACCTCATAATGTCCCTGAGGGACCTGGACGGCAGGATAGTATACGGCGATTTCAGGAGAGAGATACAGGATGTGCTGGCGGCCAAGAGGAAGGACCCCAGGGACATCATCGGCCGCCACATCGAAGAGTTCGCCGCGCAGAAAAAGTCGGTGCGGATACCGACGCGCGAATTGGGCACATTTTCGCTCGCTGCTCTGCTGAAAGACGCAAGGCCCGTGCAGGACCTGTATGCCGAAGATAAGGGGTTGTGGAAGAAGGACGGGAACTTTTACTGGAACCATATAGATCCGCAGAAGGCATGGTACCGCCTTATGGCCGGCGAAGAGGTCATCTTTGCCACCGATAAGGTGATCGTCTATCGTTCGCGGAGCGGCAATATATACATCGCGCTCAGGGGAGACGCCATAGACCGGGTGAAGAAGGGGCTGGACCTGGCAAAGATAGAGATAAATATCAAAGCCGACGGCACCGTCAGCGCGGTAAATATGCTCCCGACGAGCCAGTTGGACCTTTCAAGGTCGAGCATCGCCGTCCAGCTCACGGACAGCGGCCTGTGCGATAAATACCCGGTCCTGGAGGAGCTCCTGCAGTATCAGCTCGTCTGGCAGGGCGTTGACGGAGGGCTGAGGCATAGGGAACTGATGGATTCATATGACATACATATCGAACTGATCAACAGGGCGCTGGCCTCACCCCGCGATATCACGGAAGACGAGGTGTCCAATATAGCCCAGTTCAGGTACTTTAAGACGAAGGTCATACGGCGGAAGGCGCTCGCCGCCCTGACGAAGCTGTACGAATCGGGCAAGATAAGCGAGTCGGAATTCTCATTATATGTGAATGATTTTATAGCGCAGGATATCGGGGAAGACCTCAGGGTCATCGAGAGGGCCATAAAGAACGATGATAATTTTGTCAAAGATGCTTTTGAGAACCTTTTCGGCCTGCCCGGCATAACTATAAACGACCTTTCAGCCGTAGAGGCGGAGTATTACGGCCAGGGGGACAATAAGGAGATATATAAGATACGGTTTGTGATGAAAGACGGCTCCGTCAGGACCGCCGCCGTCTCCCTGATAAGGCACGACACAATAAATGAAGAGTACGGTCTTAGCGAAGGCGACATAACAAGGTCCATCGGGTTATGGAAAGAGATCTCCAGGACCGGCATAGAGGGTGTGGCCAGATACGGCAGCGACTCGTGGGAGCGTGATTACCGGTACAAAGACGTCATAATAGGCGGCACGACCGAGAAGCCGATGAAAGAGCGGTTCGTCAATAATATCGCCATCGTTGTGCGCGGGTTCGTCGAAGGACAGAACCTGCAGGAATTTCTCGATGACCAGCGTACCGGTCCCCGGGCCAAAGAGGCGGCCATAGACGCATGCAGGAAGCTCTGCGAAGAGGTATATGAGTCGACGCGCCAGAAGTTCGGCAAGGGATATTTCGCCGCCATGCCGCATCCGCGGCAGTTCATAATCCAGAATAGAGGACGAGACGGTTTTAAGGCGACGCTGGCAGAGACAGATAATATAGTGGATTATCCGTCCCTGGAGGTCCTCAGGAACGCTTTCGAACAGGCCCTGCCGAAGAAGGGCAAGGCGAAGACGGCCAGCGTTGCGGATGACCCCCATACGCAGGATGAGCCGCTCATAGGCCATGGTTTTACAGCGGAGGAGCTCGACAAGGTCCCGGTCCAGCCATGGAGCGAATTCGAGGGCTTCAGGAAGGCGGTCGATGAGATAGAAGTTGCTATAAAGACCCGCGCGCCGGATAAGCTGAGGGCCCTTCTCCTTGATGCCCTGAGGGACTTCAGAGAGGGCAGGCAGGGCATCAGGATGGGTGTTATACAATCCTATTACAGGGATTCCGCGCACTATTATCTCGGGTTCGGGTCGGCCAAATCCATAGGTATAGGCAGGGAGTTCCTGAACGCGAATAATCCGTTGAGCGAACATGCGGTAGAGACCATCTTCCATGAATTGTTTCACGCGGCAAGGGACAGGGTCTCGGAAAGCGCGCCGGATGACATAGAGGCGGATATCGTGACGCACTTTGAGGCGTTACGGCTCCAGGCGCAGTTATTCTGGGGGTTGAGCGAGGCAGAGGCGGGATGGATAACGTTGAAAGATCTTGAAAATCATCCCAATAACAGGCTGGGCAGGGCGATACGCATGTGGAAAGATGACCAGAAGATAGTCCCCGATGTCATTTCAAAAGATAACTGGAAGGGTTTCCTCAGGGAATTGCGGGGATGCCTGAGCGACACGACAGACGGCACTACAGGCCTGTTCCTTCTCCTGAATGTCTCCGATGATATCTTAAAACGCGAAGCCAATCATCCTATAGAGAGCCGTTATTCCATCCTGCGCGCCGTCACGCTCCTTAACAGAGAGGAGCAGGAGCGGCTCGTCCATATCCTCAGCGGTAATGAGAATATGCGCCGGCTGGCTATCGTGGATTCCATCCTGCTGATGCTTAAAGACGAAATGCCGGGTAACTGGTTATCCCAGTGGGCGCCCGGTTTGAAGAACCGCCGCACATGGCAGGTATCCTCGGAGATATATAACCTGGGCGGGGGACTGGGGCGCGTGATGCAGTTCCACGGTTTTCCAATGGATGAATTTTTGAAGAAGGGGGGAGGGACCCTCTGCCATGTGGAGCCCGATTACAAGATGAGACGGGACTCAAGCGGCAACCTTGTAGAGATAGATTACTCGAGCCTGCCGGTGCCCATAATACAAAAAGAGGAGATAGGCAGGTCGGAGGTGGAGGTCGGCGACCATGTTACGGAGGCGATCTTCTACCGCGGGATAAACGAAGCCGGCAGGGAGATATATTTCATAGGGGACAAGGACTCATATTACACCAAGGTGATGTACAATTACAATACGCCGGACAATCCCGTCAAGTTCGAGGAGTTCGCCGCCTTCTTCTCCGATGCTTCGCTCAGATTGATAAACCTTGTAGAGGAGAGGGAAAGGAACAGGAGCCCCGACCAGTGGAAGCCGCCGGCCATCCATCTTAACGACGGCCAGTGCGCGCTGGCGCCTCTATTCAGGAAGATATATTGCGGCAGATATCCTCTCCTCGGTGCCGCCATGGTCGCCTTCACCACCCATACGTATCCCAACAGGGGCGAGTATGAAGAACCCGACGGTAAGGGGATATTGAGTAAATTAAAGATACCGAACGAATACTGGGGTTACTTTTTCCATACGGTCGAGGCGCATGACATAAGAGGATGGAAACACGTCGTAGATTTCACTTCCGCCGGGATACGTACCGCCGACTGGATCGGCGGCGTCAGCGCCAAGCATGTGGATGATGTCACCATATTCGACGATTGGGCCTTCCCCGATGACCGTAAGATCATAGCCGTCACTAACGGCGACATGAGAAATTTAACAGCCGGCACATTCAGAAAGATCATGCTGGAGCTCTTTCCCGATGCGGATGTCGAGCATCCCGCGCCGGCTCAGGTCCTGGAGACGAAGAAAGAGGCCAAGAGGAGGATAGGGCTCGATCCCGAGCGGCCGGTGATCTCCTATTCCGGGCGTCTCGTCTGGGAGAAGGCCGGGGCAGAGAGGGCATTCATAGAAGATAATATAACAGAACTTGTGAAGTCGGGCGCGCAGGTAGTGATCTACGGCAACGTCCAGTACGGCAATAACTACAGCAACTGGCTTGCCGATAGATGGGGCCACCTTATGTGGGACCTGAATAGCCGCGGGTATCCTGGTAAGTTCGTCTTTGTCCCCAATTTCGATATAAATATGCAGAGGGGCCTCCTGGCGGCGACGGATATCCAGGTGCAGGATTCCAACCATAAGACGGAAGCGGCCGGATACACGGAAGCCGATGTATCGAGTTGCGGCGGATTGCAGCTCGCCCCGCCGTGGAGGGAAGGCATCCTGCAGGGCCAGGGGGTCAGGATAAATCTTGAGGTGCCGGGCGAGGGCAATACGCTTATCCCCGAAGACGGACGGCCGGAATCATATCTTAAGGTCCTGAAAGAGGTGTTGCAGAAGAGACCGCGGGAACTTGCCGAATACCAGGCGAATTCGATCCGTTTAAGCCGTGTCCTCGAGGCGCGCCTTACGGCCGCCGAATATTTAAGACAGTTCAGCCGGGCGATCGACATGAAATCGGCCACCGGCGGGTATCCCTCTTTGCTGCCTGAGGGGGTCAAGGGTTCCGCGGCCAATGCGCTGAAGACGGTATATAACAATCCGTCGCTTATAGCTAAGACGGACATCTCTGTCGAGCGCCATCTCCTACCCGAACGGCAGCGTGATGACGGCATGCATAGGACGACCGTCTTTGAAGAGGCGAGGCTCCTGAGGGCCCTCGGCATACTGGTCGACGGCACCGAGCCGCACACATATCAACTGCGTGCCGGGATAAGGGACCTCTCGCCTCCTGAAATAGAGAGGATATGCTCCATAGAGATAAACGGCATCAGATGGCTTAAGAAGAGGGGCACTATCCCGGATAGCGTGATCCCGGCATTGAGAAAAGAGATCGAGACGATCGCCCCCGTATACGACCTGCAGACCCCGCTATTATCGCCTATACATGATTACATTATGACTATAGGCAGGAAGCTGTTCGAATTCCCGACATACGGCGCTAACTTCAGGGCCATGGTAGGATCGGCCCCCGCCATAGACGACTTCTATCTTGCCAACCCGAGGGGCTGTGTAAGGACGGTGCACGGGAGTAAGACGGTATATATGTTCGGGACCACAGGGACTTTTACGGTGACAGGTCCGGACGATGTTTACAGGATAATAAGATATATGGATATTACGACGCCGGGAGGCGAAGATAACGGCTCTCTCCTTATCTATTACGAAAAGGCCACCAACTCGATAGTCGTTTCGTTACAGGGTCCGGGCCTGGACAGGCCTGTCTTCCCGGGGAGCGATAACAGGCGCGGGGATGTTGAATGGGATAAGGCCACGGTACGTATATATCTGGACAAAGATTTCAATGTCACCATGCTGGACCATGAATTGGGCAGGCAGGAAGGGTATGAAAGCGGTATGACCGGCAGGTCTGAGATGGGCCTCTCCAGGGCTATGATAGCAATAATGCTCGAGGACGCAGGCCTGCATAGAGAGTTTCCTGCCCTGTATGATTCTTTAAGCGCCTTCCTGGTCCTGCCGGAGGTGACCGGTTTTATAAGGCGCCGTGAAGTGAAAGATAACGAGATCGTCCCGCTGTCGCTCCTGGAGAGGGTGAACCGTGACCCGGCCAAGGCAACAGACGAAGATATAAGGAAGGTCGAAGATTTCAGGTATTATAAGAGCTGGCTTGTAAAACAGTATGCCTTGAACGCACTGGCAGGACTTCTGAACGCCGGCAGGATATCCGGGGAGAGGTTCGAATATATGGAGAAGATATTCGTAGCCGACGACGTCAATGAAGACATGAAGTTCCTGCAGCGGTTATTGATACAGGACCCGGACCTTGCAAGAGAAGCGATCGAAGGTGCATCGGGGGCAAAGGTATCCAGGGACGACCTGCGCGGGGCCAGTATCCAGTGGTTCGATAGAGGGTCCGTAAAGAATGTATATTATGAGATGGCGCTCGTACTTAAGGACGGGAGGGTCTTTCCGCTTGCCGCCTCCACCATAAGGAACAGGGTTTTCGGGGTCTCATCCGTCCCGGGGAAGACGAAGAGGGCAGGCGCGGGTGGCGGCAGGACCGGCGATGTAAATTCTCCGGAACAGATAAAGCGCGCAAACGAATATTGGAAGCAACTATCCGACAAGGGTTATAAGCTAGTCCCGAAGTTCTACGCATCACGGCAGGTCTTCGACCACAGGCCGAGGATCGCGGACAGGGACGTAGCGCCATCCTTTGAGTACCCTGAATATGAAGACGCGGAAGGGCGCCTGCAATCGAGGGACGCAGACGGCCTTGGCCGGAGGAGATGGATATATAATAATATCACCATCGTCTTCAGAGAGTTCGTAGAGGGGCGCGACCTGGGAGAGATACTCGGCGACGGGACCATTCCGCCGGAAGAGAAAGAGGAGGCGACACGGGTCGCCATACAGGCGTATCTGGACCTCTGGAACGACTCGGAGGCATTGGTCGGCAAGAAGCTCTTTATCGGGGACCCGAAACCCAAGAACGTTGTCCTGCGCAAGACGGACGGTAAATACACGGCACGGCTCATCGATTTCGACGACTTGAGGGAGTGCGACGGGCCCGGGACGCTGGAGGCGGCGCTGCGCTCCTATCGCGAATATGATGATTTCGGTCCCGTCTATTCTGACGGAAAGATGACAGCCGCGGTCAAAAAAGACCATAAGGTATTTACAGGCGCAGAGAAAGAGGAAACAGGACTTTTAAATACGATCGCGTCCCTGCCGGAGTTAAAGAACAGGCTGGGAGGCACCGAGGGTGAAAGAACGGCGGCGTTACGCGGGCTTCTCATTAAGACGAATGCCGGAGGCTATTACCGCTCGCGTGGCGAGGCGCCGCTTGCCGTAATGTTGAAGGGCGAATTCGGCAAGGCCCTGGGGCTTGCCGACGAAGATATGCCGCTCTATTACACCGTCACCGCTATTGGCAGGCCGGATCTTTCCGTTGAGGCCAATGACGGGAAGTCGATCTTACCCTCAAAGGTCTCCACGGACCTTGCCAGGGACATGAAACTCAAGAACCCGGTCGCCGAGGTCTTCTTTGACGGCGGAAAGACGTTCCTATTCATAGACGGGGATAATTATATAGCCGTGACGGCGGTATATGGCGACAGGGAGCTCTTTGAAAAGGGATGGGTGATGGCGAAGGGCGGCGTCAGGATAAAGGTGCGCGAGGGGTCTTCCACGACCGAAGAAGATGTCTATGGCGCGGTCGAGGGCTATATCAAGGCATTCACGGACCTCGGGACGCTCGGCATAAGCCGCATGGAAGGCCCCGATATGAGGCCGAGATGGAAAGGCGCGGACGGGAAGACGCACGATATGAATGTCGAGCCCATAATGGACCGCATATATCGCCTGGGCGAAGAGGCGGAGAAGGACCTGGCCAGACCGCTACTTCCCTTTACCACAGGCGGGGATTCGAAGAAAGGCCATCTCTCTCATGACGAATGGCGGATGACCTCTCTATCCACGATAGAGAGCATATGCGCCCTGCTGGAGAATGGCGGTATGAGGGAGAGATTCAGCCTGACCCCGGACGGGCCCAACGATCTCTTGATACAGGGGTTCGGGGAGGTCGGTTCGAATATCATAAGGGTCCTCCGCGAGAACAGGGAAAGATATGAGAGATATAATTTCAGGGTAGTCGGTATCTCCGACGCTTACGGCGCTTTCTACAACAAAGACGGTCTCGATATGGAGGAGCTCTATAGATTGGCTGAGGCGAGGGAGGCTGGCAGAGAGTTCGCGCCCGGGGATTATCCGAACCTGGTCGGTAACAGGCTCGACACGATCGATGAGATGCTGTTTAAACCGGCGACGATCCTCATCCCGGCAGGGCCGTCATATGTCATCAAAGATATAGCGACGGCAAGGAGGCTGAATATTAAGGTCCTTGCGCCCGCGGCTAACGCTATCATAGGGAGCGAGGGGGCTTCTGCCGTCGAGGTAAGGGCGATCGAAGAGTTGCTGCTTGGAAGAGGCATCGTAAGCATGCCGTCATGGTTGAATAATATAGGGGGCATAGCAGGGTCGAAGGAACAGGTCATCCATACCTTCACCGAAGGCGGGCTCGACCGTATGGTCAACGGCGTCAAGAGGGGATGGCTGAAGAGGCATATCCTCAATGCCGACATAACCGATGTCGCCCGGATAAATATTTATTGGGCGCTACATCTATGGCAGAGGGGAGGTTATCAAAGACCCATGAGCGAGATCATGGGAGATGTGGCCGGGAGGATGCTTGCCGAGAAGAAGCGCATCCTCATGTCGAATGACGTTCCCGCGACACTGGAGGAAAAGGTCCTGATGTCGGATTCCGCGACGACAAAGGCGAAGGCCTCCGTCCTGCGTGAAGACCTGGACGCGGATCTCCCGCAATTGAGGGGCCGCCTTGCCGATAAGTCCGTGCCTGTCATGGAACGGGCCATAATAGCGTACATGATGGGAAGGTCGGGTGACGGAGCATATGCCGATGACCTGATCAGGATATTGGAAGATGACACTGAACAATCCGATATCCTTTACAGGAACGCCGGCTGCGGGCTCGGCTACCTGCTGGAAGAGAGCGCTCATAAGGACAGGGCAAGACAGGTCGTAACGCGTTTGAATGCGTTATCGGTAAGGATAAGCGGTGCGGCTGTAAGCGATGCTGATACGGAAAGAAAGATGTGGATAGAGTGGGCGCTCAGAAGGATAGCCGACCAGCCGCTCACCATGGATAGTTTGGCTCCGGCCGATATGCTTCTCACCGATTCCATGGAGAGCATAAATAAGATAGACCTGGAATGGATGCCGTCGCTTGAGACGAAAGAGACTTTATGGCATGTCATATCGATAGACCTTATACCGTTCAATATAAGGAACGACTTTATGTCCAGGATAAGAGGGTGGAACGGGGTGAGCCGCGAAAAGATCGTTGTCATGACCGAGAGGCAGACGCCGGAAGAGATGGCGGCTTCGATCAAAAGCGAAGCCGCCGGCAAGGGGCTGTCCGCCAAGATAGATTTCGCGCTTGCGCGTGAAGGGGAGATCGATAAACTGCCCGAAGGGGTCCGGGCGCTCGTATTTGAGCCGGAAGGCGGCATCGTCGGAGATTTTGTACAGCTCGAAGGTATACTTGCTTCGCTGCGCGCATTACATATCGACGACTATAAGCAGAAGATAGAAAAGCTGACGCTATTGTATGAATTGATGGCCGGAGAGGCGCTGCCTCAGTCGAAGATACCCGCAGAGAGCGCTTCAGTGAAAGAGTTTGCCAGAATATTCAAATTTATCCTGCCCAGACCAGCGCCGATAGATCCGAAAGACCTTAAGATATTGAACGAGAGGTTGCTCGAGTTCATCCAAAATGCTTAAACCTGGCTTTTTGTTAAAATATAAAAAAGACAGATTAGGTGCTTGACCAATATTTTTTTTGTGTTAGAATTGACTTTGTATTAACTAAACCCAAAAAAATATTGACGGAGGAGATTCGAGATGAAGCATAAACTAGCTAAGTATATCTCTATTCTTTTAACGATCACATTTTTAGCAGGCCAGAGCTATGCAGGGCAGCTTATTGACAATATCCCGGCACAGAAGGGGACTCTTGCGACTTCTCTTGTGACCGATGATATAAATAAGGCGAGAACCGCACAGGTTGCCGAGCGGATAGGAGAGGTAAAGGAGCCGGGTGCCATAGCTAACGGTGAACCGCTTGCCGAACTGGCGCAGGGTAGGATCCCTCCCCAGGCCATTTTGACTGAAGAGAGGGAAAAGGAGCTTGCCGGCAAGATACAAGAAAGCATAGACATGGCCATAAGCCTGGCCACTACCGCATTGAGAGAGGGGAAGATCCCGCGCAGACACGCTTCCATAACTGAGGATACGGCATATGCTCTCGTTGCCTTCCGGAACCATTTTTCGAAGATGCGCTATCTCTTCAATGCCGATATCCGAGGCCCGGCGTCTTATATCCTCGGTTTCAATCGAGAGAACCCCAAGACGGGCCTTCCTTCAATAGGCCTCTCCGTAGAACTGGTCGATATGCTGTCGCCGCGACTCCTTGCGCAGTATGTATTACACGAATGCGCGCCGGAGAGAGATATAACGTTGACCATCATAAAGGATGATGCAAGAGATGCCCATAGGACGTTGTATACGGAGGTCCAGACGGCCATCTTCGGCAAAGAGGACGTAGAAAAACTGCGCGAAGAGCTCAGAAATCTCATAAATTTCCGACTCCCGCCGGAGAAGCGCGTCGTAATGCTCATAAGCGGCGGCGAATCGGCGGGTGTGAACAATTACTTCGCCCTCATGGCCAAAAGGCTGGCCGCGCACGGTTACGCGCTTGAAGCGATAAGGTTCGGGCTTGACGGTCTCGTCAAGGACGGAGAGGGCTTCGAGAAGACGAGGGTCCGGGTGAGTCCCGTCATGGCGGACGAGATAATGGATATGCCGGGCGCTTTTGAAGGGACGGCACGGGTAAATCTGGAGAGAGACGTAGAAGCAAAAGAAGGGAAAGAGGCCAAAAAAGGCAATATAGACCAGGTTCTGAACAATATAAAGGGTCGTTTCGGTACCGTCATCGTCATAGGCGGCAATGACCATACAAAACAGGCTGCGATGCTCGCGGAGGAATGTAAGGCACGGGGCCTTGACATTGCGGTGCTCTCGCTTCCCAAGACGATCGACTACGATACCATCACATATCCTGTAGGGGCGCGCACCGCCGGGGAGAACGCCCATGATATGGTCATGAGGGCCGCCGCGCTTCCCGGGAGCAAAAGGATATCGGTAATCCAGTGCATGGGGCGGGATATGGGTTATCTCACAGTGGCTGCAGCAGACATGGTCAATAACCTCTCGAATTATAGTCCCGAGGAACAGGCAAGGATGCGGCAGATAGCGCCGACAGTCGTTATAGCTACGCCCGAGTGGTCATGGAACCCGCTGAAGGAGAGAAGGGTGAACCTTGCCGCGCTGCTCCAGAGGGTCAGGGAGACATTTGAAAAGTATGGGGCGGTGACCCTGGCCGTATCGGAAGGGTTCAGGATCAGCGAAGAAGACCTGAAGCCGATCTGCGAGATGGACCATTATCTGGGATACAAGCTGAGGACCGTCGGTATGAAGAAAGACAAGCACGGGAACCCTCTTTTGACGGAACTGGGCATAGGCGACTTCGTCGCCAGGGCGATAGAGGCGATGCCGATGGCATATGGCGGCGAAGAGGTGAGTTTTGAGCGTGACGTGAACCTTCTGCTCGAAGATACCGGATACAGCATAAGGGCCACCCCGCCTAACGATGTGGACAGGGCTGTAGCGGCTCAAGCGACCGATTATGCAACCGACCTGATAGTGAATAACAGGGCTTATGTCATAACGAGCGGAGGATTCCAGATCTCGGCAGACCGTTCATCCAGGACCGTAGAGGATATACGCGGTACGATGCGTGCAAAACCTTTTGAGCATGCGGTAGGGACCGTAGACCTGGAGAGGGTCGTAGATACCGGCAAAGAAGAAAAAGGCCCGAGGGAGAAGACGAGCATTTACAGAGAAGATGAGCTGGACAATCTGTCGATAATAGGCCGCCACCTGCCGCCTCTTACCGCGGTCCCGGAGATACCGGGCCAGGAAGCGCTTTCACAGCGGCCCGGGATGAACGTTGCGCTGGCCATACGCTCCCTCAATTCACAATCGGAGTCGGGCCGCGACATGAAGAGGCCGAATATCTGCGTGATCGCGCGCGACGATGCAGACGGGTTCATCGCGCTCCTGAAAGAGAGGGCGCCCATCGATAAGGCGGACGCGTATGTTATGGCGCGGACGAGGAAGGCGTTATTGCCGTTCCTATCGACGCGTGAAAGACCGGTCCCTCTGTCAGAAGTGGTCGCCCAGGCGTACAGGACATTTAAGGCGAATAACACGGTAAGCGTGGTCGTCTCGAGCAACTTCCTCGTCCATAAGGATGACCCTGTCCTGAAGGCCCTGGCCGATAAAGACGCATTGTTAGGGTCACTCATAACGAGTTTTGCTCCGGATAAGGACGGTTTCATAAGGTTCGGGCGCAGGATGGTCGATATCATATACCTTGCCCTGACACTCCTTCCCCCTGAAGGCGAGAAGAAGGCGATGTCCGGGGTCAGGAAGAATATCCTGGGCGAGTCGCTGAACCTGTTGCCCGGAGAGAATAGTATCGAGATCGCGCCGCCGGCATCTGCATCTGCAACCCTGCCGGCAAGAGAGGCCCGGTCCTCTCTCGGGAGTACACAGGCCATGGGCCCTGCCGGAGAGAAGGCGCGGATCATAGAGGAGATAACAAAGGATATGCCGGTACGCGCGCAGGAGTTTGCGGCGACGCTGTCGGGCATACTGACGGAGAACCCCGACAAACTGCACATCCTAGGTATAGACAGCGACATCGGCGGCTTTGAACAGAAGGGGCTGCTCCAGCAGACGATATTTGACGCCGTCGACAGGATCGCGGGCCTGAAGAACGATCGCGGCGAGAAGCTCTTCCCGAACCTGCTTGTCATGCGCGCCATGGGCAGGAACCTGGCCGCGGATATAAGCGCTTTGAAGAAGGACGGGAAGGTGGAATTGGGCAACGTCTTCGTGGTTGCAAAGAAGGCGAACCTGGAAGCGGACGTCTTCAGCGCCATAAGGGTAGATGGGGGAGCATGGATAACGGCGATAGACGATTCTTCGGCAAGGGCATATCTGCCCATATTCGAAGCGGCCACGCTGACTTTGATGGCGGCCTCCGGCGCCGACACGGATGCCATAAGGACGTTCTATGATAAGGTATCGGAGAATCCGATAGATCCGACGGTGCTCCAGGAGATGTTAAGGACGCGGGTCATACATCTCCTGCCGAAGGCCACCAGGTTAGAGACAAAAGAATTGAGGGATCTGTACGAAATGGCCCAGCAGGTCCACATGGCGGCATAATACGTATAGATACGGCTTTCCAAAGGGCCATCCGTTTTCCGGATGGCCCTTTTTTATTGACTTGAGCAGACAGGTTGTGTTAATTTTAAAAAATGACCCACGAAGGCAGCAAGATGCATATAAGAGTATCTGTTAATGACGTCACCCTTGAGGCCGATATAGCCCGTCTGGCCAGGGAAGTCGATATGCCGAATATCATAACGACCCTGAGAGACAGGTCCGGCAGGTGGGCGTCGGACCAGTTCAAGGACGGCTCCGTAACTATGCTTGACTGGACGCGCCAGACCGAACGGATCGAGCCGCAGATGGAAGGGCTCAGGCGTTTTGCCGACGCGGTAAGGCGGGAGAAGGCCGATGGAAAGACGACGGACGTCGTCATAATCGGCATCGGAGGCTCGATAGAAGGCACAAAAGCGCTCCTGGGGCTATTCGGTGTGGATAAGGCAAGCCCGTGCATCCATTATATAGATACCGTAGACCCTATTGCTATCTCCGATGTCATCAAAGAGATAGATATGGGCCGGACGCGGCTGATAGCGATAACCAAGTCATTCACGACACTTGAGATAGTTTCAATATATAAGGTATTTCTGGCCGCGGCTGAGGCAAAAGGCATATCAAAGGAAGATATTGCCGGGCGCGTCACTATCATCACCGATGAGAAGACCGACGTCTCTGATAAAGAGAAGTACGAGATAGCAAGGTCCGGCATAGGCAAAGAGATATTCAGGATCCCGACAGGCACCGGCGGCAGGTTCTCGTGGGACACGCCCGTATCGCTTCTCCCATCCCTCATAATGGGCCACGACGTTGATAGCCTGCGGGCCGGCTCGTCCATGATGGAGGATATCGCCGTAACCCGGACCGACATAGCGGATAACCCGGCGGCGCACCTGGCGCTATTCAAGTATCTTATGCTAAAGAACGGGAGGGACAAGACGACGCTGCTCCTGCCGGGAAAGTTAAGATCATCAGGGACATGGACGGGACAGCTCGAGATGGAGAGTTTATGCAAGGATGACGGCGGAATGGTAGTCAAGACGATACTTTTGGACCACGAGCCGATAGCGGAAGAGATATCGGAATATGGCAAAGACCGCGTTTTCCTTATGGTCAAATTGGGAGAGAAGGATACGACTTATGATAAGCTGGCCGCCAAGTTAAGAAAGGCCGGTTATCCTGTTTATGAGATTGCCATATCTTCCGGGAAGGGGATAGGCCTATATTTTAAGATGCTGGAGTTCGCCACCATCTTTACTGGGTATCTCCTGGGCATAGATCCTGTTAACCAGCCCAACGTACAACTATATAAGAAGAAGCAGTTAGAGTATGTCTCAAAGCGCGAAGACGCGCCAGCTGATAATATCGTGTCTGAAGGGCCGATCGCCGTAGATTATAACGTGTCGATGGGCCCCGGTAAGGTGACGAAGGCCCGGCTCGAAGAGGTTTTGAAGAAGGCGGGGGGTAGGACGCCGTCCGATGTAGCGGCGGCTCTCCTCTTCATCGCGGTAAAAGACCTTAAGAGGGATTACATAGTCCAGATGATATTCAGGCGCATGGATGTGCGCATGAAGGCCTCGCAGGAGAGATGGCGCCGACGGGTAAGGAAGGCGCTTAAGACCGTGACGCTGGGCGAAGAGGCGCCGTGCGTTCTGCACGCGAAACAGCAGGGTTTCCAGACGGTCGCCGACGACGGCTTCTTCCTATTCATAAGGATAATGGATTACGGCAAGTGCGATATCGCCGTCCCCGGCCTCGGCTACACCCTCGGGAAGCTTGTGCAGGCGCAGGCCAGGGGAAGCCTAGAGGGTCTTGCCGGAGAGGCCAAGCCATCGGGAAACGGCAGATATAAGGGCGTCGGCATACGTGTCGACCTCAAAGACGCCTCACCCGCCACTCAGGCCGCCTTCGAGAAGTTCCTCGACGACATGGCAGAGAGATTGGAAGACCTCGCCGCATAACCCCTTTTATAATTGACGATGCGAATACCATGTGATAACCTAAATATCCTATGAAAAGATTCAGGGTGGGCATAATCGGATGCGGGACGATATTCCCGATGCACGCGCAGTCGCTCAGGAAGCTTGGAGCCGGGAGCTTTGGGCTTGGAGGAAAAGGCGCACAGCTCGTCGCCGTCTGCGACATAAAGAGAGAGCGGGCGGCCGGGGCGGCCAGGAAATACCGCTGCAATCATTACACCGACTATAAGAAGATGCTCGACGGAGAACGCCTCGACGTCGTACACATATGCACCCCCCATTATCTCCACATGCCCATGATATGCGAGGCGGCCAAGAGGAAGGTCAACGTACTGACCGAGAAGCCGATGGGGCTTAACCCGGAAGAGGCAAACAGGGAGATAAGCGCCGCCAAAAAGAACGGGATAGTCCTCGGCGTAATATCCCAGAACAGGTTCAACCCGGGCTCTCAACTCGTTAAAAAAAGGGTCAAGGACGGGAGTTTGGGTAAGATGAAGAGCGCCCAGCTCGTCCTTGCATACCATAAGCCGGACAGTTACTACAGGAAGAGCGACTGGAAAGGGAGGAAGCGCCTTGAGGGCGGCGGGGTGGTCATAGACCAGGCGATACATTACCTGGACATAATGAGATGGCTCATACCGAGCCCGGTAGATTACGTCGAGGCGTCGGTCAATAACAGGTACCATTCCTTCACGGACGTAGAGGATGCCGCCGAGGGCATAGTGAAGTTCAGGAACGGATTTTACCTCTCTTTTTACCTCATAAACTACTACTCCTATGATTCCGATACCAGGATAGAGATAGATTGCGAAAAGGCGCGCGTCAATATCGTAAAAGATTCCGCGCGGATCGGTTATTACAGGGGCGGGGAAGAACACGCAGGGCCGCGTCCCGACGAATATATCGATTACGGCGACGGTGTCAGGGACTATTGGGGCTATTGCCATTTTAACCAGATAAGAGATTATTACGAGGCGCTGAGGGCCGGCAGGAAGCCGGCGATCACAGGCGAAGATGCGAAGAAGACGCAGGAGCTCGTCTGGGCTATATACGAGTCGTCGCGGCGTAGAGCGAAGGTTTATCTGTAGTTAGTTAGGAGTTAGGAGCTGGGAGTTAGGAGTTAAGTAGATAAATAACGGAGGAATAAGATGGCAGTTAGAGTAGGAGTGATAGGGTGCGGCAAGATCGCCGAGAGGGCCAGTCTGCCCAACCTGGTGAATTACAGGGAGAAGGCGGAGGTGAAGGTCCTCTGCGACATAGCGGAAGAGAAGGCGAAGGCCTTGCGTGATAAGTTCGAGCTGACAGGCATCGATATAGCTACGGATTGGCAGAAGGTGGTGGCGAGGAAGGATATCGATGTGATCTTTGTCGATACGCCGAATTATCTTCATGAGGAGATGACCGTAGGCGCCTGCAGCAGGAAGAAACATGTCCTGGTGGAGAAGCCGATAACGCTGACCGTAAAGGCGGCCGATAAGATGATAAAGGCGGCGAAGTCGGGCGGCGTATACCTCATGGTGGAGCAGACCCAGAGGTTCGACCCGGTCCACCAGGCGGCCAAGAAGATGATCGACTCGGGCGTCCTCGGCAAGATACACAATATAAGGGGCAGGATAGGCCACGCAGGCCCGGAATACTGGTCCGAGGGGAAGGGCCACTGGTTCTACGACAAGAAGAAGTCGGGCGGCGGGGCGATGATAGACATAGGCGTCCATATAACGGACCTCATCAGGTGGTTCGCGGGAAAGAAGATAACCGAGGTCTTCGCCACGATACGCAACCTGGAGAAGCCGGTCAAGATCGACGATAACGGCACGGTCCTGCTGAAGTTCGCGGACGGCACCAAGGGCGAGATAGAGTGCAGCTGGACGACGAGACCATACGAGGTCCTTACGTTCACGTACGGCTCGAAAGGCAAGATGGTGACCGCGATAGGAACGGAGAAGCCCGTCAAGGTGACTGTCGCAAAGACCGGCAAGGGCGAAGACCCCAATTGCGTTCTCGAAGAGATATATCCCGAGATAGGTACCGGGACCGGATGGGAGAACGCCGTGCACTATTTCATCGACTGCATAATCGATAAAAAACGGCCGTTCGTATCCGGAGAGGAAGGGCGCGAGACGATGCGTGTGATAAACGCGGCATACGAGTCGAACGAGAAAGGGAGATGGGTGAAGGTAAGATGAAACTCGGACTCTGCACCTGGTCGTATAACAGGACGTTCGCCTCCGGCAAGATGGACCTGGAGAAGCTCCTGCACGTATGCGCCGGCGAACTCAGGGTAGGCGGCATAGATATAATAGACGTCCACCTCAAGAGCCAGGACCCGGCATATCTATTGAAGATAAAGAAGCTCGCGACCGACCTGCAGGTCACCATATCGGCCGTCTCCCCCGGGAACAGTTTCGGCAAGGATAAGGAGTCGGACGAGAGAGCAGAGGTCGATAAGATCAATAAGTGGACGGAGACCGCCTACCTCCTGGGCGCGCCGAACCTGAGGATATTCGCGGGATGGGCCCCGAAAGAGCGCCATAAGGAGTTGTGGCCGAAGGTTGTGAAGAGCATCAGATCGTGCGCGGAATACGCCGCAAAGAGAGGCGTTACGCTCGCCATAGAGTCGCATAACGGCGGCGGTTACCTGCCGACCTCGATAGAGACGCATAAACTGCTGAGCGACGTCAATTCGCCCTGGGTCAGGTTGAACCTCGATACCGGGAATTACCAGGACCCCGACATGTATGAGGCGCTCGAGAGGTCGATGCCGTATACCACACACATGCATGCCAAGATACACAAACTTTCCCCCGACGGGAAAGAGCTCGAATTCGATTATGATAAGATATTTGCCATCCTGAAGAAGGCCAACTACCGCGGGTTCCTCAACATCGAGTACGAGGGCAAAGAGGATGAACTGACGTACGTGCCGAAGGCATTCGATATGGTGCGAAGATATATCAAGAAGTACGAAATGTTTTAGTTATCCACTAAGGACAGAGATGGCGGATAGATGCGGAAGAGGAATTTATTAGAAAAGCTGAATGAGCAGAAGTGGTCGTACCTTTTCATAGCGCCCGGGGTGTTCTTATTCGTCGTCTTCGTCGTGGGCCCCCTCATCGCCTCTTTCTACTGGTCGTTCACCGAATATAACGGTATCCAGCCGGCGCGATGGGTAGGGCTTGAAAATTATAAGAACATATTCTTCCACGATCCCCGTTTCTGGAGATCGGTAGTCAACACCGTATTTTACACGGTATGCGTCATCCCGCCCGGTGTCGCGCTCTCCCTGCTTCTTGCGATAGCCGTCGACCAGAATATAAAGGGGAAGAACCTCTTCAGGGTCATATATTTCATACCTTCCGTAACGTCGGTCATAGCCCTGTCGGTCATATGGAAATGGCTATTTGCCGGGGAGAAGTACGGGCTTATCAACCATATTCTAATACTGATGGGGTTGGACCCGGTCGACTGGCTTATGAGCCCGGTATGGACGCTCCCAGCTATCATCATAATGTCGATATGGGCCGGTATCGGTTATAACATGATACTATTCCTGGCAGGCCTGCAGACGATACCCGCGACCGTATACGAAGCCGCCGATATCGACGGTGCCGATATCTGGGATAAATTCTGGCACATAACGCTCCCGTTATTGAAACCTACGACGGTATTCGTAGTCATAATGGGGTTCATCGCTTCGTTCCAGGTGTTCGAGAGCATATATATAATGACGGAGACCGAGTTCGGCATCGGAGGCGTTCTCGACTCCGCGCTTACGGTGGTCGCCTACCTGTACGACATGGGGTTCAGGAAGTTCCAGATGGGGTACGCCTCGGCACTGGGTTATATAGTATTTGCAGTGGTATTTACGATAACGATGATCAACATAAGGTTTGTAAAGACGAAGGTAGAGTATTAAAACCATTTATTGACAAGCAGTTCCGGAGATGATATACTTCCCGGACATCCACATGGCGTCTCGGAAAAGAAGAGTGCTCTCAAAATGAAGAAAAAAATCCTCTTTGTCTCTGATTTTGATAAGACACTTTCCGTGGGAGACGTGGGATATATACTGAGCGCAAAGCTGGGAGTGTCTGCTCAGGCATTCGACCGGAAGATCGAAGAGATAAAACGCAGGAACATCGTACAGCTCGGCGGAGAGCTTGCGCATCTGATAGTCCGGGACCCCGATTATGCAGGGAAGGTAACGAGAGGCCTTCTTTATGAAGCGGGGAAAGAGGTCAAGCTGAAAAATGGGGTTGCCGAGCTGATGAAGATCCTGGCCGAGGGGATCGATAATTACCGTTTCAGCCCGTATATAGTATCCGCGGCGCCTAAAGAGTGCGTCGAGAAAGCGGTGGAGCATATCCTGCCCGCCGGCAACGTCTACGGCACGACTTTTATTTATAAAGATGATATGGTCCAGGATATCGAAAGGGCTAATGCCGGGCATGCGAAAGTGGCCACTCTCGATATGCTGAAAGAAAGAGAGAACGTCCCGAGGGATGCCATAATATATGTAGGGGACGGTTCAAGCGATGTCCACGTGATGCTGCATATCATGTCCTACAACGGGTATACGATAACCGTTTCCCCGTCGCCTTATATGGGGCACATCTGTCGAAGGAGCGTGATATCCGATAATGTCCTCTCTATCCTGGTGCCTGTCCTTGAGGACCTGTTAAAATACGACCAGGAAAAGGTCCGGGCATACTTCGAAGGCAGGGGGCATCCGATCCTGGAATGGAACAGGGCTGATACGGAGTGGTTGGACGTTGCTTAAGTATTAACAGTGCTACAAAGGGAGGGAATAGGCAGACATGAAGACAAGTAAGTATCCTATATGCAAGCGGTACGAGGGGAACCCCATCCTTACGGGCAAGGATTTTCCCGTAGAGGCTGATATCAAGAACGTCTTTAATTCCGGCATCGTGAAACACAACGGTATCTATACTATGATATGCCGGGTGGAGAATTCCGCCCTGCTTGACCGTTTTTGGATCGCGGAAAGCGCGGACGGCTATCATTTTAAACCGCGGCCAAAGCCGGTTGATATGCCCCACGACGATCCGGAATTCAAGAAGTATTCCGACGGCATGTACTATGACCCGCGCATGACCAGGATCGGGAACACATATTATATGGTCCATGCCGCCCACAGCGGCCACACCTGCCGGCTGAGCCTGGTGAAGACGAAAGACCTTAAGAAATTCCAATGGATGGGGTTCATATCCGAAACGGATAACCGCAACGGGGTCCTCTTCCCGGAGAAGATCAACGGATTGTATGCGCGCCTTGACCGGCCCAACACCGGAGCCGATACCGGGGATATATGGGTCTCTTACTCTCCGGACCTGATATACTGGGGAAAGAGCGAGTGCGTCTTCAGGAACTGGGAGGGGATACGCTGGGCGTGGACGAAGATAGGTGCGGGAGCCGTTCCCATCAAGACGCCGAAGGGATGGCTGACCATCTTTCACGGAGTGCGCACTCAGTGTAAATCACACTTTGTATATCAACTGGGTGTCTGCCTTCTGGACCTGAAGGACCCGGCAAAGGTCAAGGCCATGGCAGAAGAGGCGATCCTGATCCCGGAGGAGCAGTATGAACTTGTGGGACAGACTCCCAGCGTGGTCTTTACCTGCGGCGCCGTAGTGGAGGATAACGGCGAGATCAAGCTTTATTACGGCGGCGCCGATACGGTCCAATGTGTTGCCACCACAAGCGTGTCGCGGCTTATCGATGCATGTTATAATCGCTAAAGCTTGAACCGCAAAAGGAAAAGGAGAAGATAGAATGGAAGAAGCTATCCCTGTTGACAGGAGGAGAGGCGAGAGGAGGAAGAGAGATCGTCTTCCGTTTTTCACCAAGATATCCTATAGCCTCGGCACGGCAGTCGATATGTGGGGCCTCTGGCTGTACCCGGCCGTCGCTTTTGCGGTCTTCAATATGTATCTGGGTGTTGAACCGTGGCTGGTAGGTCTGGCGATTACGCTGATACGCATCTGGGACGCCCTCATCGATCCTATAGTGGGGTGGTTGTCCGATAACCTGCGTACCAGATGGGGCCGCCGGCGGCCTTTTATCCTGATCGCCGGTATTTTGAGCGGGCTCTGCCTGCCTGTCCTCTTTTTGGTGTCGCCGTCCTGGGCTGAAGCGAAGTTCCTCGGCATATCCTCTGTATTCTGGTATATGATCATCTCTACCATGCTTTATTATCCCATAGTAAGCTGTTTTACCGTACCTTACTACAGCCTGGGCGCGGAGATGACCCCTGATTATCACGAACGCACCTCCATCATGTCCTATCGCAGCATGACCCAGAAGGTTTCGGAATTGGGCAATTTTTACGCTCTGAGATTTACCAACCTGGCCTGGTTCCTTGTTCCGGGAACGGCACAGAAGAATACGCTTTTGGGGATGCGGATCTACACAATGATATTGGGCGTGATAATGGCTATCTTTGCCATAATCATCTTCTTAAGGGTCAAAGAGCGCTACTATCATACAGTGGTGGTGAAGGTTACCGAGAAGATATCCATCTTGAGCGGTCTGGGAGAGACCCTGAAATGTAAGCCGTTCCGTCAGATGATGGTCATGGGCGGCGCCTTCACCCTGGGTACGAGCATGGTCGGCTCGCTTGGCTACTATGCAACGGTCTTTTATGTAGCCGGCGGCGACAGGATCCTGGGCGACAACTGGCAATTCTGGATGGGTGTGGCCTTTATGGTGGGAGGTCTTATAGGGGTACCGCTCCATAAGTTCCTGGCGGATCGTATCGGCAAACGCGAGGCGGCAGTCATAGCATGCTTAATAGGTATATGCGGTTATGGCGGTTCATGGTTTTTGTATACGCCGGCGATAAAATGGCTGCAGACGATAGCGTCGGCTTTGATGGGGATGGCCGCGGCATCTCTCTGGATGCTGCATAGCGCTATCGGCGCCGATATCCAGGATTTCGACGAACTCAATACGGGGAAGAGGCGGGAGGGCTCTTTTACCGCCTGCGGCTCATATATCCTTAAATTGGGGAATTCGCTCGGATACTATTTTTCCGGCCTTATTCTGACATGGTCGGGTTTTACCTGGAGCGTTAAGGTCCAGGCGCCCGAGACGATATTCTGGATACGCGCAAGTCTGGCATCTTTGCCGGTTGCGGGACTGATAGTCGCCATAATCTTTGTTCTACGTATGCCGCTGACAAAACAGAGATCCGAAGATATCCGCGATAGACTTGAAGAGCGCAGAGGCACGGTGTAGGCAGTTGTCTCATTTCGTCTTGGCCGTAGGGGACATTTAAATGTCCCCTACGGCTTTTTCGTAACGTGTAAAGATCAAGCTTATGGAAGGGTTAAAGTTCGGTACAAGCGGGTTGAGAGACACGGTCGAAAATATGACCGATATGGAATGCTATGTCAATACAAGGGGTTTTATCGAGTATCTCAGGAAGACGGGAGAATTTAAAAAGGGCGACGCGATAGCAATAGGCGGCGACAGGAGGCCCAGTACATATAAGATAAAAAGGGCTGTTGCGGCCGCCGTTTGCGACACAGGCGGTATAGTAGACGACCAGGGGCAGGTCCCCAGCCCCGCGTTGGCTTATTACGCGATGTACAATGGTATGGCCAGCATTATGGTCACAGGCAGTCATATACCGGCGGACAGGAACGGCATAAAGTTCACTAAGCGCTCGGGAGAGATATTGAAATCGGATGAACCGGGTATCCTGGAAAACGTAAGAAGAGAGAGGACGAAAGTCCACTCTATTGCCGAAAGAGCTTCAATTTTTGATAAAAACGGGAATTTTAAGGCAGGGCCCGGGTCCGGGTTCAATGAACTCTTGAAGGCCGAGTCCTATACGGGCAAGTCCGGCCAATTTTATATAGACAGGTATAGAAGCGTCTTCGGGGATGATTTTTTTCCCGAAGGGACAAAGATATTCCTGTACCAACATTCTGCCGTAGGCAGGGAGATCGTAAAAGAGATCTTCGAAAGCTTAGGCGCGGAGATATTTGCGCCTGATATCGAGATAGACAATGAGCCTTTGAGAAGCGCTGAGTTCGTCCCGGTAGATACCGAAAGCGTTTCCGGTAAGACCCTGGGCATATTTAAGAAGGTTCTCGCGGATAATGATCTTGATATCGGGATCACGCTGGACGGCGATTCGGACAGGCCGCTTTTGGTTTACAGGGAATGTGAGGGAGGCAGGCAGACCGGCGATGTAAAATATATAACCGGCGATATTTTAGGGCTGCTTGCCATATTGGGCCTGGAAAGATTGGATGTAAAGGTAGATGCCGTCTGTGTCCCCGTCAGCGCAAACGATTCTATCATGAGGGTCTGTAAGGAGAGAGGAATAGAATTGACCCAGACCAGGATAGGGTCCCCTTTCGTTATCGCCGCGATGAACGATTCGATCGGCCGTCACCCGGGTAAATGGAATGTATTTTCATGGGAATCGAACGGCGGTTTCTTGACGGGGACCGATATTTATATCGGGGGCAAGGTACTCAGGGCCTTGCCTACCAGAGATGCGGTACTCCCGCTCTTAAGCGTTATCAATCTGGTCGCGAAGAGCGGGAAGAAGATGCCGGAATTTATAAAAACACTGCCCGGAAGGTTCACGCATGCGGACAGGAAGAAAGAATTTCCTGCGGAGATTAGCAGGGCAATAATAGATTATTTGACCCCTGAAGACCCGGATGATGCAGAAGAGTCGGAAAAGATCAAAAAGAGGATAGAAGAAGCGTTCCGCGATGGGGATGGTTTTGGGAAGGTCGAGGATGTAAATTATACGGACGGGGTAAGGATACTTTTTGATAACGGTGAGATATCGCATCTCAGGCCATCCGGGAATGCGCCGGAGTTCAGGATATATGCTATCGCGGATTCGCAGGACCGGGCGGCCGAAATGGTACGGATAGGGATAGAGAAGGTGATACCGAGATTGGTTGCAGCTTCAGGCGGTTTTTGATATAATAAAAACCCGATGATATGGAAATATTGAAGAGTAAACGGTTCCAGAATGTCACGATAAAGGGCGCCATATACGCGTTCCTCCTGCTCGGCGCGGTCTCCGTAGCGGTACCGTATATCTGGATGTATGTCACAAGCATAAAGCCCGTCGAAGAGGTGCAGTCGTACCCGCCTTCTTTTCTGGTGAAGGAGCCGACCCTATCGCCTTACAGGGACCTGTTCCGGCTCATTCCGATGCTGCGCTATATGTGGAACAGCATATACGTAGCCGGCGTCGTGACGATAGCCAACGTCTTCTTCTGTTCGCTGGCGGGATACGCGTTCGCCAAGCACAGGTTCTACGGTCGCGACAAGGTCTTCTTTGCCCTGCTGGGCTCTCTCATGATACCGTGGCAGGTGAACCTTATATCCGGGTTCATACTCATGAAGAAACTCGGCTGGCTCAACTCGTATAACGCGCTCATCGTGCCGGCTATGGCGGGCGTCTTCGGAATATTCCTTTGCCGGCAGTTCATCATGTCGATACCGGACGACCTGGTGGATGCGGCGAAGATAGACGGTTGCGGCGAGTTCACGATATACAGGCGCGTTATATTGCCCCTCATAAAGCCGGTGCTCGCGACGCTCGCCATCTTCACGTTCCTGCAGCAGTGGAACAGCTTCATATGGCCCCTCATAGTGATAAATTCGAGCGAGATGCGTACGCTGCCGCTCGCCCTCTCCGTATTGAACGGCGAGTTCGGCACAAGATTCGCTATGATCATGGCAGGCGCAGTCGTTGCGACGACGCCGATGCTCATCGTATTCCTGGCTTTCCAGAAGTATTTCATGAACGGGATAACTATGACGGGGCTTAAGGGGTATTGAGATCCGTAAACTAATGAATAGGGGATAGAAAATGAAAAAAGGTATAGGGTATAGGGTATTGGGTATAGGGTTCAAGAAAATAGCATTGATAATATTAACTATGTGCTTCGTCTTCACGAATGTGTCGTGCGCGGCGCAAAATACGAAGGACGAAGGGCAGGGAACGGTGGACGAGAAGCAGGTGAGCGCTGCCGATCCCAAGCCCCAGGTCCCCGCCCCCGAGCTCGTCTATCTTAAGATCGGGAGCGCGTCCGCCTCCGGGTTCGACGAAAGTCCTGATTGGGCGCCGAAACCGGACGCCATGGCCGCGGCCGACGGCAACGCCGAGACGAGGTGGGCATCCGCTTACAAAGATAACGAATGGATCGTTTTCGACTTCGGTAAGCCGAAGCTATTGTCGAGGGTCGTCATAAAGTGGGAACAGGCATTTCCGACGCGGTATGAGGTGCTCTCCTCCGATGACGGACAGAACTGGAAGAGGGCGGCGCTTATGGAAGGGCAGAAAGGCGGGGTGAGCGAGATAGATTTTCAGCCCGTCACCGCCCGGCACATCAAGGTCGTCGGCCTGGAGAGGGCGAACCAGGAGTGGGGCATCTCCATATGGGAGCTCGAGCCCTACGGGCCTAAGGCCGGTAACCCCGATGAGGCCGCACTCGGGGATACGTTCAGGGCGATAGCTGAGAAGACGGAGAGCCAGAAGAAGGTCGATATGCTGCGCGATAAGATGGCCGCCGGGTATAAGGCGCCTTCTCCGGGCGCTATCGGCGCAAAGGAATTCCAGCGCGGCGTCAATTATACCTCATGGGATAAGGACGAGCTCGACACGACGACCTCCGATTACAGCCTGGCATACCTTTCGGAGATCGGCGTCGGACATGTTGCGCTGATGACCGTCTGGTACCAGGATACGGCGGAATCGGGCGTCATAGCGCCGGATGCGAAGAAGAGCGTGAGCGACGGATCGGTAGCGCATGCCATAAATATGTGCCATGCGCTGGGCATGAAGGTCATGCTTAAGCCGCACGTAGACCTGATCGACGAAGAGGCGAGGACCAATATCATTCCCGGCGATGAATGGTTCAGGAGTTACAGGGAGTTCATCCTGCACTATGCCGTCATCGCGGAGGCGAACGGCGTAGAATTGTTATGTATAGGGACCGAGCTTTCGAATACAACTACGACCAGATGGAAAGATGCGTGGCTTGCCCTGATAAAGGATATACGCGCCGTATATAAAGGCGCCCTCACCTATGCCGCTAACTGGGATGAATATGAGACCGTATCCTTCTGGGATGCCGTAGATTATATAGGTATGGACGCCTATTTCCCGCTCACCGATAAGAATGATCCCCCCAAAGAAGAGCTCGTGGCGGCATGGACACGGCATGCCGATATTCTGGAGAAGTGGCTCAAGGACAATAACCTGACCAAAGGTGTCATATTCACCGAGGTCGGTTACGATACCATAGAAGGGTCGAATAAACAGCCGTGGCGTATACTGCCCACGCTGGCCACTTACGCGGAGAGCCAGGACGAACAGGCGAATTGCCTCGAGAGCCTTTTTGCGGGGCTGTCCAACAGGAGCTGGTTCAGAGGATTTTACTGGTGGAATTACTTCCCGAGGTCCGATATCGGCTCTCTCGGATATACCCTGCGCGGCAAGAAGGGCGAGGCGATCCTTAAGGAGTGGTTCGGTAAGCTTAAGTAAAATAGACGCCTGCTTTCAGCTGTCAGCTTTCAGCAAAAGCTGATGGCTGAAAGCCGAAGGCTGAAAGCTGAACGATGAGAATCCTCGTCGTCGAAGACGAAAAGAAGATCGCCGACTTCATAAAGCGCGGCCTGAAGGAAGAGGGATACGCCGTCGACGCTGCCTATGACGGGGAAGAGGGGTACTTCCTTGCAAAGACGAATAACTACGACCTCATCCTCCTCGACCTCATGCTCCCCAGGATGGACGGCCTTACGCTCTGCAAAAAGCTTAGAGGGGAAGGCCTGCATACCCTCATCATCATGCTCACCGCGAAAGACACGGTCAAGGACAAGGTCCTGGGGCTCGATTCCGGCGCGGATGACTACCTTACCAAACCTTTCGCTTTCGAAGAGCTCCTCGCGAGGATACGGGCCGTGCTGAGGAAGAAGGACGGCGGTCTCCCGACGGTGCTTAGCGTAGAGGACCTGGTATTGGACCTGGTGACCCACAAAGTGACGCGCGCCGGTAAGGAGGTGGTCCTTACCGCCAAAGAGTATGCCCTGCTCGAATACCTGATGCGCAACGCCGGTTCCGTCGTGACGAGGACTATGATATCGGAGCACGTCTGGGATGCCGATTTCGACACCTTTACAAATGTCATAGATGTCTATATAAATTATATCCGGAACAAGATAGACAGCGGCCAGGCGAAGAAACTGATCCATACGGTTCGGGGGAGAGGGTACGTGTTGAAGAGTTAGGAGTTGGGGGTCAGGAGTCGGGAGCATGATGGTCTTCATCAAGTCGATACGGTTCAAGATAACCATCCTCTATATGGGGATACTCGCCATTACGCTCACCTCATTCAGCGTCATCCTCTATCACAACGTGAGCCGAGGCCTGTATGAACATATGGATACGCTCCTGGTCTCAAAGGCCGGCGGTATCGCTCAATCGGTAGACGCATACTGGGAGGCGGCAAAGTTCGAAGAGGCCGAAAACGCCCAGGTCGCGGAGGCGACAAAGAAACGGCGCAATGTCAACTTCGCCAAGGCCGCCCAGCGGTGGGCCCAGAAGGAATCGGACGACCCGGCGCTTATAGATATCATAGTGCAGGTCTTCGATACCGACGGCGCTATCATCGCCTCATCGAAGACCGCCAAGGATATGCCCGAGATATCGCAAAAGGGTTTCCTCCCGATCCTGCAGGGAAAGAGCAAATTCTACACAACGGATTCGGGGGACCGGGCCGGCAGGATGACCTTCAGGATATTTACCACTCCGGTCTTCGAGAGCGAGAAAGTTGCCTATATCGTACAGGTCGCCAGTCCGCTCACCTCCATCCAGGTGGCCCTTACCAATTTAAGAGTAGCGCTATTCATCCTATTCCCGATAACGGTCTTATTGACCGGGATCATGGGTGCCTTTTTGGCCAAGATGACGCTGAAGCCGGTCGACCATATGATACATACGATACACCAGATCACGGCGAATAACCTAGAATTGCAGCTGAAGGTGCCGTCCACCAAGGACGAGATACAGAACCTGGCAGAGACATTCAACAGGATGCTCACCCGGCTCAAAGAGGCATTTACATCCCAGAGGCAGCTCTTTGAAGACCTGTCACATGAACTGAAGACCCCTCTCACTATCATGAAAGGGGAGCTTGAGGTCGCCCTTAAGAAGGTCCGCACCCCGGGTGACTATGAATCTATCCTTAAGAGCTCGCTTGAGGAGCTTAACGTATTGATAAAACTTTCGGAAAACCTCCTTTTTCTGGCGCGGGCGGATTCAAAAGAGGTCATGCCGCAAAAGAGGGAGCTCGATCTTAACCCGCTGCTTCAAGGGGTCATAAACAGCATCAGGCGTCTGGCCGAATTGAAGCATATAGCCGTATCATTCGACGCGCCAGCAGCGATCCGGCTGTATGGGGACGAAGACCAGCTGAAGACCCTCTTCTTCAATATACTTGATAACGCCGTCAAATATACGGCCGAGAACGGCGCCATAGGGGTGCGCGTCGTTAAAGACCGTAGCGCGGTCAATATAGAGATCAGGGATAACGGTATGGGCATATCCGGAGATGATATCCCGCATATCTTCGACAGGTTCTACCGTATAGATAAATCCCGTAATAGCGCCGGGTTCGGCCTGGGCCTGAGCATTGCAAAGTCGATAGCCGAGGCGCATGACGGCGCAATATCGGTCGAAAGCCATACGCCAGGCGGCACGAAGTTCACCGTCCTTATCCCCATAAAAAAGGGCTGATAGGCCGTTTTCACGCGTAAGATTAGAAAAATTTAATGCTGTTCTAACGGATTTTTAACTATGAATGGTGTATAGTAGTAGTGTAAACCTGAAATTTGTTTCATCAAATTTCAGGATGGCCGTTCTTAAATTTACAGAGAAAATTTAAGAATTAAAAAAAGGAGGGTGGTATGAGGAAGATAATGGCAGTAGCTGTAATAGCAGTGCTGGCGCTTGCGGTCACCACGCTGGCCCGGGCTGAAGATAAGGTGCTCTTCAGCTTCGAGAAAGACGCCCAGGGATGGGAGATCCCTGAGTGGGCCATCGAGCAGGAAGACCATGTGGCGAGGTCGGTAGAATCCTCGAAGGACGTGGCGAAGGAAGGGAAGGCATCGCTCAAGGTCATGTCCGAATTCCCCGGTAAAATATGGTCGGCCTCACTTGTCGAGGATTTCGAATACTTTGACTGGACGCCATATAAGGCCATATCGGCAGACGTCTACATACCGAAAGACGCGCCCGTGGGCCTTAAGGCAAAGCTGATATTGACGGTAGGCGAGGGCTGGAAGTTCACCGAGATGGCGCGTTCGGTAGCGCTTGTCCCCGGCGAGTGGGTCACTATTTCGGCAAATCTTATGCCGGGCAGCGAAGACTGGAAGAGGACCGTTGTAGACGACAACTTCAGAAAAGATGTGCGCAAGGTAGCGGTAAGGGTCGAATCCAACAAGAAGCCGGAATACAAAGGCCCGATATACGTCGACAACGTAAAGCTTGCAAAATAGCATTATCTCAGCAGAGGATCAGTTTAACCTACCCCGCGTCCTTACCCAGGGCGCGGGGTAGTGGTTGTAGGTTGCGTTTGTAAGGATATCAGTATATAATAATAATCGCAAAAAATAGCGATCCGACAAAAAGGAATGAGTCAAAGATGAAAAAAGTAATGTTCGCTTCTCTTATATGCGCGGCAACCTGCCTGACCTTTATTACAAGCCGCCCTGCCTGGCCGGCGGATGGCCCTAAAGAGAAGACGGGATACGAATTTCAAAAAGGGATGTGCTACACCACGTGGAGCAAAGAGAGGTATTCTACCGGCGGGTCCGATGCTTCTTTAAGGGATCTGAAGAAGAACGGTGTCACATGGGTTGCCATACTTACCACCTGGTACCAGGAGAAGTGCTCCACTACAGGTATATTCCCCACGGATAAGACCCCGAGCGACGCAAGCCTGATACACGCTATAAATACGGCGCATAAGGCCGGGATGAAGGTCATGTTGAAACCTCACCTCGATGTGATCGACCCGTCTGAAGGGACGTGGCGGGGTGAGATAGTCTGCATAAACGAATCCGACTGGCAGAAATGGTTCGAAAGTTACAGAGATTTCATCCTTCACTACGCGAAGATAGCCCAGGAACATAAGGTCGAGATGTTCTGCATAGGGACGGAGCTTACCACCGTCAGCAGTGTACGCGAGGATATGTGGAGGGATGTTCTGATAAAGCCCGTCCGCGAAGCATATAAGGGCCCTCTTACCTATGCCGCCAATTGGAATGTCGAGTACCTGATCGTCAAATTCTGGGATGCCCTGGACTATGTCGGTATCGATGCCTATTTCCCTCTCGTTGAAGATAAAGAAGTGCCCGTCTTCGAAGAGATAAAGAAGGCCTGGGAGCCATGGGTCAAAGAGATCGAAGAATTCCAGAAGAAGGTAAAAAAGCCCATCATATTCCCCGAGGCCGGTTACTGCTCAGCCGACGGCTCCGTAAAGACGCCGTGGGAAGAGATAGCAAAGGGCAGCGTGAATATGAGGCTGCAGGCAGAGGCCTATAAGGCCCTGATGGAGACGTTCTGGCCAAAAGAGTGGTTTTACGGGGTCTACTGGTGGAGATGGGGCACCGACATCCGTATGGGCGGGCCGCATAACAGGAGTTTCACCCCTCAAAACAAGACCGCACAGGTCCTTGTGCGACATTGGTATGATAAACCTTCGCCGAGGTAAAAAAATTTTATGAACATTCTAAGGATATTTTTTATTCTTTTATTAACGGTGTTGTTGTCCTGTACACGATCTTTCGCAAAAGAGTTCGTGATGTATAATTTCGAAAAGGATCCCCAGGGCTGGGAGATACCGAGCTGGGCTGCGGATAAGCAAGACCACGTGGTCAGGCAGATAGGCGTCTCGGAATTCCAGGCAAGCGAAGGGAAGTACGCTCTGGAGATGGAGGTCGATTTTACGTCAAACCCTCAGTGGGCCGGCGCTTATGTCGAGCGGCTCATAGATGTGACGGATTGGAGCCCTTTCAAATATCTCTCCGTTGATATATTCCTGCCGAAAGAGGCGCCGAGGGGGCTTAGGGCAAAGATAATCCTTACTGTGGGAGACGAGTGGAAATGGACCGAGATGAACAAATCCATCCCTCTTACGCCGGGCGAATGGACCATCATTAAGGTAGACCTCACGCCGGAAAGCATGAACTGGAGACGTTTCATAACCGATGCGTTCAGGGCCGACGTCCGGAAGCTCGGTATAAGGGTAGAGTCGAACGGCAAGATCGCGTATAAGGGGCTCATCTATATAGACAACGTAAAGTTGTCAGATTGAATTGAGCTATCAGCTGTCAGCTCTCAGCTTTCAGCAAAAAACTTAAAAGCTGAAGACTGATAGCTGATGACTGAAAGCTGAACTAGGAGTTGCGCGAAGGTCATGAAGTACGGCTATTTTGACAATAAGGCGAGGGAATTCGTGATAACGCGGCCGGACACTCCGACACCATGGATAAACTATCTGGGCTGCGACGAGTATTGCGCGCTCATCTCAAATACGGCCGGAGGATACAGTTTTCACCGCGACCCCAGGGATAGACGCATCACCCGTTACCGCTACAACAATGTCCCGGTGGACAGGCCCGGCCGATATATATATCTGCGCGATGAGAAATCCGGCGATTGCTGGTCCGCCACCTGGCAACCCGTCCTCAAAGCCCACAGCCCAAAGCCCACAGCCCAAAGCCATAGCTATGAATGCCGCCACGGCATGGGGTATACCGTTATAAAGTCGAAATACGGCGGGATATCAACGGAAGCAACGTATTTCGTTCCCGTCGGAGAAAATCTCGAATTCTGGGCGCTCGAGGTAAAGAACGATTCGAATAAGGCCCGCACCATAAAACTCTTCACCTACCTCGAATTCTGCCTGTGGCACGCAGAGATGGACATGACCGATTTCCAGTACACGCTCAATATCGCCAGCGCCGTGAATGAAGGCAACCTGATATTCCACCAGACGGGCTACGCCCCGGGATCGGGCAGATACGGCATCGCATATTTCGGCTGCAATAGGAATATTTCGGGATATGACTGTGACAGGGAGACGTTCATAGGGAAATACCGTTCTGAGTCCAACCCCATTGCCGTCGAAAGAGGGAGGTCCTTCAACTCCGTAGCTTCAGGCGGTAACCCGATAGCGAGCGTCTCGCTCAATGTCACCCTGAAACCGGGCGAATCCAAGGATATCGTCTTCACGCTCGGTGTCGCTCAGACGAAGGGAGAGGCGAAGGAGGCGCATAAAAAGTACCTGGATGAGAAGGCGGTCTATAGGAAGCTAGATGAACTTAAATCTTACTGGGGCGAGTACCTCGGCCATTACCAGGCGGATACTCCCGATGAAGAGGTCAATTCCATGGCAAGCACCTGGAACCAATACCAGTGCCGCACCACTTTCAACTGGTCGCGGTTCGCCTCCTATTATGAGGCGGGCATAGGCCGCGGGATGGGATTCAGGGATTCGAACCAGGATACGCTGGGCGTGCTGCATGCCATACCCGAAAGGGTCAAGGCGCGCATCATGGAGTTGGCGTCGAACCAGTTCAGGAACGGATCTTCGTACCACAAATTCTTCCCGCTGACAAAGACGGGCGAAAAGGGCGGGTATTCCGATGATCCGCTATGGCTCATCATGTCGACGGCGGCGTACATAAAAGAGACCGGCGATATCCGTTTCCTCAAAGAGAAGGTCAAATTCATCGACGGCGAACCGGCGCCCATGTATGAGCACCTCAGGAAGGCGATCGATTTCGTATTGAGCGAGAAAGGGCCCCGGGGATTCGTCCTGATGAGGTTTGCCGACTGGAACGACTGCCTGAACCTCGGCGCAGACAACGAGACGGCGGAGACGACCTGGGTGCCGCAGCTCCTCTATATGGAGATACAGGAGTTCCTCACCATGGCAAAATTCCTCGACATGGCGGACGACCACGAAAAATATTCGGAGCTTGCCGCCAGGATAAAGGAGAATTTCAATAATAAGGCATGGGACGGCAAGTGGTACATAAGGGGCATCGATAAGTACGGGAAGGCCGTCGGTTCTGCGAAGTGCAAAGAGGGCGGTAAGATAGACCTGCTGCCCCAGGCATGGGCTGTTATGAGCGGGATAGGCGACGATGCCAGGAAGAAGATGTGCATGGATATGCTGAAGAAGCATCTCGATACCGAATATGGTATCATGCTTATGACTCCCCCGTATACGGAGTATGATGAGAAGCTGGGCGCGGTGACTACATTCGCCCCGGGGCTCAAGGAGAACGGCGGCATATTCTGCCATTCCAATCCCTGGGCCATGATAGCAGAAACGATACTCGGCCGGGGTGACATAGCGTTCAAATATTATAAGACGATATTGCCTCCAACAAAGAACAGGATCGCCGATGTGCACCTGACGGAATGTTATGTATATTCGCAGTTCATCACAGGGAAAGATAACCCGAACTTCGGGCGCGCGCGCAATTCCTGGCTCACCGGGACTGCCGCGTGGAACTTCGTCGCCATCTCCCAATATATACTGGGGGTGAGGCCGGATTATAACGGTCTCGTCATAGACCCCTGCATCCCGAAAGGGTGGAAGTCGTTTACCGTGCGCAGGGTCTTCAGGGGCGCCACCTATGATATAACTGTGCGCAACCCCGGAAATGTGAATAAGGGCATCAGATCATTAAAGGCGGACGGCATAAAGATAGAGGGGAATGTCGTACCCGTATTTAAAGATAAGAAGGTTCATAAAGTGGAAGCGATAATGGGATAGTTGAGCTGGGAGTTAGGAGTTGGGGGGTTAGGAGTTAAAATAAAGAAAGGAGCGGGCAGTAGAAATGGCTGAATTACCATTTATTTCAATAATAAACCCTATACGGAATGTCGAAAGGACGCTTGAGACGAATTTGAAGTATCTTCTGGATATCGATTATCCGAAAGATAGGATGGAGATCGTCTTCGGGGACGGCGGCTCTACCGACAAGACGATAGATATCATAAGGGAATGGCAGAAGAAGTACGGGCTCATAAAATTGGTGATAGTGCCGAATTCGAAGTCGCCGGGCGAGGCGAGAAATGCCGCGCTGAAGATGGCAAAGGGTGATTATATATTGTTCACGGACGGCGACTGTGCTCCTAGAAAAGATTGGGCGCGGAAGATGCTCGACCCGTTCTTCAGGGACCCGTCCATAGGCATGGTCGGGGGGGAGATACATACGCTGAGGACCGATCCCGATAACGACGTCGAGGCGTACTGCGAACAGACGAAGTTCCTGACGGTGGCCGGCAGATGCCTTATGACAGAGGAAGGATACTATCCGTCGATAGAAAAAGACCTGCCGCACGAGGTTAACGGCAATATACACAGCCCCTTCTTCGCTACGGCAAACGCCGCGGTGAGCAAAAAGGCGGCGGACGCCATAGGGAGGGAGTTCTGGCACGAGATCACCAGCGAGGACGTGGACTTCTCGCTTCGCATACTGAAGGCCGGATTCAAGCTGTATTATAAGCCTTCGGCCATAGTAGACCACATGCACAGGGTCACGCTGGCGGCGTACTGCAAGCAGCTATACGGCTACGGCTTCGGCCATCCGCTCGCGGTAAAGAAACACGCCAAGAACGTCATCGAGATACAGTTCCAGTATACGCCCAGGTACATCACGATAGTCATGCCGTTCTGGATGCAGGCGATAATCTATATCGGTGATTTCCATTTCATGCATCTCTTCGGTATCGCGTTCCTGGTAAACCTGGTACAGACGCTCGTCAGCGGGACGATGACGGTGTGGTTCCCCATATGGGGAGGCCTGTTCATCTCTTTCCTGTATAAGTACTTCAAGCCCATGCTGAAACTCGTACCGAGGAGCAAGTTCCTCACATGGGCCAGGATACGTTACGTTTCGAACTGGGCGCTTATGCGCGGCGGATTTAAAGGCGCCAAGACGTTCGGCGTAATATATCTTGAGTCGAGCTGGTAACGATAAGTAAAATTCGGAGGCGTGTCATGGCGTTTAAAGATGATATCTTGCGAAGTGACCGTTTTACCGAGAAGGAACGACGAAACCTGGCCATCCTCGATATCATAAGGCGCAAGAGAGAGGTCTCGAGGGCCGAGATATCGAAGATAACCCACCTCAACATAGTCACGATATCTAATTACGTCGATGACTACATCTCCAAAACGCTCGTACTGGAGAAAGGGCTCGATGTCTCTACGGGGGGACGCAGGCCGGAGCTCCTCGAGTTGAACGCAAAGTACGGTTACGCCATGGGCATCGATCTGGGGGCCCCTCATATTACGGAGGATTCCTGTGTCTGCGGGGTCATACTCGATGTCTCCGGAAAGATAGTGGCGAGGGCGAAGCGGAAGAAGGAGAGAGAGCCGCAGGACCGGCTCATCGAAAAGGTTAAGGACCTTGCTCAGGAGCTCCTGAGCGTATCCAAGATACAGGCAGCTAAAATAAAGGGTATAGGCATCGGCATATGGGGGGTCCTGGACAGGCATAAAGGGACAGTCCGCTACGCCGTTGAAACGGGAGAGGTCTTCAGCTATACGACGCTCCAATCGGTCCTCGAAAGGGAGTTCGAGGTCCCGACCCTTGTCGAGCACGACGCTACTGCGGGTGCGCTCGGCGAGAAGTGGGTCGGGTTGGGGCTTGCGTCGGAAGCGGAGAACATCCTCTATATATGTTCCGATTCCAGCTGCGGCATGATACTGAACGGCGAGATATATTACGGCGCGTCCAAAAGCGCCGGCGAGCTTAACCTGAACCCTCCGATCCCCGACTCAAAAGAGGAGACGTGCTGGTCCAAGTATGATCATGGGTGCGGTTTCAGGTCGCGCGGCATAGACCTCGGCATACAGTCGCGCGCAATGGCCTATTTTGAAAAGAACAGGTCTTCGGATTCCAGGATACTGGCGCTGGCGAAGAACGATCCGTCCAATATAACGCTTGGCATGGTCATAGAGGCGTCTAAATCGAACGATAAGGTGGCCAGGGAGCTTCTCGTCGAAGCGGGAAATTACCTGGGTTTGAAGATATCGTTCCTGGTAAACTTGTTCAACCCGGATGCGGTAGTGATAGGCAGGGGCATCGAGCGGTGCGGGGAGATATTCATCAGTGCCGTGAGGGTCAGCATAAAGAAGTGGGCATACGAAGAGTCGCTCAAGATAGCGAAGGTCGTGCCTACGAGTTTAGGCGAAGATTCCATAGCGTGCGGGGCCTCGGCGCTGGTCATGCAGCAGGTATTTGCGAGAATATAATTAGTCCATAGTTAAAATAAAAGAAAATGAAAAGATTCTTAGTAATTTCAGCGGTATGTTTTCTTTTGTTAAACGGATGCGCAAAGAAGGAATCTGCCACTGCGAAGAAAGAAATTGGGATCGTGATGTGGCTTATCGGCTCAGAAGACCAGGCGCTGACGATAAGAGAGCTGGCCGAAGAGTTTTATAAAAAGACCGGTATAAGGGTAAGGTGCGATGCCATATCATGGGGTAACGCGCACTCTAAGTATCTCACGTCGATAGCGGGAGGCGTCGCGCCCGATATAGGGACTATGGGGCTCACCTGGGGGGCCGAGTTCGGCAGCCTCGGCTCCATGGTCGATCTTCAAAAGGCCTATCCCGGCGAAGTGAATGGTATAAAAGGATCTGTATTTCCCGGCCTGTGGGGTGCCATAGAGTATAGAGGCAAGGTCTACGGCATACCGTTCGATATGACCGAATATGTAATGTACTACCGGACCGATATGGTCCGGGAGGTCCCGCAGGACTGGAATGGACTTACGGCGCTTCTTGACGAGCTCAATAAGAGCGGAAAGGGCATGATCTTCGATTGGGGCTCATTGAGCTGGATAGGGTATTCGCCTTTTTTATGGCAGGCAGGCGGGGATTACTACAGCGAAGATCATTCCAGGGTCACGGTGGATTCTCCCGAAGCGGTGAGCGCGATAAAGTTTTTTTCGGAACTCTACCTGAATCATGGTGTACCCAAGACGAAGATCCCGCTTGAGCAGGGTATGAGGACCGGCGATTTCCCGATAGCCATATCCGGTAACTGGAAGATAAGCGACCTTCATCTTTCGGCTCCCGAGATAGCCGGCAGATGGGCCATAGCCACTCTCCCCAAAGGTCCTACGGGCAAGGGTACCGCATTCATAGGCGGCAGGATAATGGGCATATTTGAGCAGTCCAGGAACAGAGCGGCCGCATGGGAATTCATAAAGTTCCTCTTCAGCCCTGAGATACAGGCAAGGCTATACGAAGCGGCGCTGGCCAAACAGGATACATATCTGCCTCCCAGCATCAATGGCTGGGAGATGATCAATATGGATCCGCAATTTAAGAAAGTGCTGGTATCGCAGGCCTATGACGCCAAGGGGCCGCCGGCCGTCGTAAACTGGGACTCATGCTCGAAATACGTAGATGAGGCGATACAAAAAATTATTTTGCGATCGGCGGACCCCAAGAAAGAATTGGAGAGGGCAAAACAGGAGATGGAGAGGGTCAGCAAACGGTAGAAGCAGGACCCGTAATAGATAGAATACTTTGATAGCCCACCGTCCTTATTTATATCTATAGTCATTCCCGTGTCGAACTAATAAAATATCAGAGAGGATCGGGAGTACATGTTAAATCACAAAAAAGTTACTTAATTTCCATTGACAATCCGCCAGGATGTGGTATTAATATAAGGTATATACATAAGGTGTACAAAAAGTTAAATAGCAACTCCAAAAAGAGGAGACCTGAAAATGCGAAGAATGACAAAAATTTTGTTTGTAGCAATGGCCTTTCTGGCGGTATTCTGCCACCCGTCAGCCGCTGATCCGCAGTACGACTACTACTACTTCAACTCCTACGACGACTACCTATTAAAGAGGGTTTTTTACGACAACGGTGATATCTATGAATATCTCGATGAACCCTTATATGGTTTTTATGGCAGGATCTCATTGATCTATAAGGTTTCGGAGGGTATCTACAGGACTTACGATTGGGGTGCAAGCCAGGTCACGGTAGATGAGTATATGGGCGCCTATGGCGCGGGATTCGGGAGCGATATGTGGAGCGACGTAACGCAGTCCGAAAGAAGGTTCTCCTATGTCTATGACCATAACGGTGAGATGCAGAACCTCGATACGCAGACGAACGGGTGGATATTACGCCTGAAGGATGAATTGCAGGATGACGGCGTAACGCTTAAGGAGGTATTCGAGTATAACGGCTCCGGAGTAATGTCGAGGCATTCGCTTTATGACGCAGGCGGAAGTTTAACCGAAGAGTACCTGTATGACGGCCTCGAACGGCTGATACGGGATGACCATGTGGCAACCGACAGGTACTCTACCTATACATATCATGACTCCCCCTATCAGGACATAGTCAGTTACAAAAGTGAGTATGTCCGGTCGTCAAATGCACTGCTCGTAACTTATGGATACAATACAAGCGGGACCCTGATAAGCAAGGCAGAGGCCGACGGGACGATATATACCTACTATGCCTCAGGCCGGCTTGAATCGATAACCTTTCCCTCTGCCGACGGGTACGGTAACCTGTATTATCATTACCTGGATGAGGATTACGCCGGACAGGGATACGGCCGGGTTGATAAGCAGATCCGCGCGGATGCCGACGACGACGGGGCGGTCGCATACGATTACGTATATATAGAAGGAAGCGAGATAATATTGGTCGGGGACCTGGACGGTAACGGGATCTCCGATTTCATCATAGACCTGGGCCCGGGCCGCGGGTTATGGATAGGATACGATAATGCTATCTGGGAACAGATAAGCGACGTAAGCCCGGAGTATATAGCGACCGGGAACATCGACGGCAACGGTAAGGACGACTTATTGATCGACTTCGGTTCTGTCTACGGCGTATGGGCGCTCTATGACAACGGCAGCTGGGAGCCCATAAGCGACGTAAGCCCGGAGTATATAACGAACGGGAATATAGACGGCAACGGCAGAGATGACATGATCATCGACTTCGGCTCCGCCTACGGCGTATGGGTCCAGTATGACGACAAGAGCTGGGAGCGGATAAGCGACGTAAGCCCGGAGTATATCACTGTCGGTAACCTTGACGGCAACGGCATAGATGACCTGATCATCGACTTCGGCTCCGCCTACGGCGTATGGGTCCAGTATGACGACAAGAGCTGGGAGCGGATAAGCGACGTAAGCCCGGAGTATATCACCGCCGGGAACCTCGACGGTAACGGCATAGACGACCTCTTGATCGACTTCGGTCCCACCTACGGAGTGTGGATACAGTATGACGACAAGAGCTGGGAGCGGATAAGCGACGTAAGCCCCGAGTACATAACGACCGGGAATTTTGACGGAAACGGCAGAGATGACCTCCTGATCGACTTCGGTCCCGGCTACGGCGTATGGGTCCAGTATGACGATAAGAGCTGGGAGCATATAAGCGACATAGATCCGGTATCTATCATAACCGGGGATTTTGACGGTAACGGCAGGGATGAGCTCATAATAGATTTCGGGCCTTCATATGGTATATGGATCAGGTTTGACAACGGCGCATGGTTAGAAGTCAACGGAACAGCCGTCAAAAGATGTTTTGAAAACAGTGATTTCACGTATCTCCTGGTGACTTATGTCTACAACCCTGACGGTGTATTGATAAGTAAAGCTCTGGCAGATGGTACCGCTTATACATACTATCTGAGCGGCAGGATGCATACCACAAGGCTTCCGAGCGGCACCATTTACGAATACGACGACACATCCGTTCACGATAGCGGGACCCCCGTCACAACAGATGACTACGGCCATCTCATAAAGGAGACGCGCCCGGACGGCACATACAAGACATTCTCCGATTATTATGATGCGGACCATGCCAGATTTGTTAGGGAGTATAGCGTTACAGGAGAGCTCCTGGCCACATATGAGTATGATGCGGCGGGCAGCCCCATAGCAGCGATCTCTTATGATATTACAGACGGCAAATGGCACAGGACCAGCAATTTTACGGGTACCCTCGGGGACGGGAAGAAGCATGCTCAGGACGATATGGTATATGATACGTATGCCGACGCTTTGGCAGGCACCGATACAGGTCTTGTCGTCCATATAGTATATACCTACGACGTCGATGGCAATGTCCTGACCAAGTCGATCTACGACAACGCCGGTACGACCAAGAACACCGCCTATGAGAAATACACCACCAACGCCGCGGGGACGCTCCTTGAGAAGATATTCTACTTCGATGGTGTAACTATCGCACCCGGAGTGA
>JBAZKM010000011.1 GCA_041650805.1 Candidatus Omnitrophota bacterium
TTCTATGATAGCAGAGGAGAAAATACGATGAAGTATGCGTGCGACATATGCGGAGCGGACGATGCGGTGGAGGTACCGCACGTCAGGGAATATACGGGCGGACAGGTGATACATATCTGTAAGTCCTGCGGCTTCGTATATGTGAGGGAACGCAGGACGCATAAAGAGATAGCCGACGTATGGTCGAAAGAGCTCTTCGGGAAGGGAAAGGGTTACACTTCCCGGACACCCCTCATGCTCGCAAGGCATAACTATGTGGCGGAATTTATAGACCAGGCGGCAGGCCTCCGCGGGAAAGTGGTATGCGACATAGGCGCAGGGGAGGGACAGTTCCTGAATATAGTAAAGAAGGATTACGGCGCCGAGGCCTTCGGCATAGAGCCGTCCGGCGATAATTGCAAGACGCTCGCAGGGCTGGGCATACCGTACTTCAACGGGACATGCGAAGAATATGTCGAGAAGAGATCCCCCTCGAAAGAGATCGACATAGTGACGATGATGTGGACCCTTGAGAATTCCACGTCCTGCAATGACCTCATTAAAGGGGCCTGGGATATATTGAAGGACGGCGGATACATCGTCGTCGCCACCGGCAGCAGGATACTGGTGCCTTTTCAAAAACCTCTCGATATGTACCTTAGTAAAAACCCGGTCGATGCGCATTGCTTCAGGTTCAGCATGAGATCCCTATCCTCGATACTCGCAAAAAATAAGTTCAGTGTATCGAAAATAAATGATTATTTGAATGACGGCATACTCTGCGTCATAGCCCGGAAGACGGATAAGGCCTCCGGCATCAAAAAAGACGATCATAAAAAGGTAGTGGAATTCTTCGAAAAATGGCATAATGAGACGAAGTATTTTAAAGGTCTGTCATAACCAAAAGGCGAGAGGTAAAGGACGATGAAAGAGACTATATTGCAGGAGATCAAAGAGGCGGTCTTCAGGGGGGACAGGGGCGGCGTGGAAAAGGCGACCAAGGCCGCGTTAGGCCAGGACCTGGGTATAAAAACGATCCTCGATGACGGCCTCATCGCGGCGATGGGCGTCATAGGGGAGAATTTCAAGGCCAACCGCATATTCATACCGGAGGTCCTCATCTCGGCGAAGGCGATGCAGGCGGGCACGGCCCTCCTCGAGCCGCATTTTGCGAAGAGCGGCATAAGGCCCATAGGAAAAGTGGTGATAGGGACCGTCAAGGGTGATCTTCACGATATAGGAAAGAATATAGTCGGGATGATGCTCAAAGGTTCATGCTTCGAACTGATAGACCTGGGTATCGATGTCGCGCCGCAGAAGTTCGTCTCCGTTGTAAAAGACGGGAACGCGGGCATCATCGCGATGTCTTCGTTGCTCACGACGTCGATGGGGGCGATGCGCGATACCATTAATTCCTTGAAAGATTCAGGCCTTCGTGATAAAGTTAAAATCATGGTAGGCGGCGCGCCCGTGACGGAAGAGTTCGCCAGAGAGATCGGCGCCGACGCCTACGCCAGGGACGCAGCTACCGCCGTCGACAAGGCGAAAGAGCTGCTTAAAAGATAGGGTCAAGGGTCATGGGTCAAGATAAAATTTTTTACTTGACCCTTGCTGCTTGACCCTGACACAGCTACAACGAGGCACTGAATGCCCCTTTTCCCCCGAAAACCCAAATATACTATCGTCAAGGTCTCCAAAAAACGGGACATCCCGGAGGACTTATGGACGAAGTGCGAAGAGTGTAAAGAGCTCATATATAATAAAAAACTCGAAGAGAACCTGAAGGTCTGCCCGAAATGCGGTTTTCACTTCACCATAGGGGCCCGGGAGCGCGTGAAGTCGCTCGTCGATGAAGGAAGTTTCGAGGAGACGGATGCGGTCATGGAGTCGCTAGACCCGCTCATCTTCGAAGGGCCGAAGACCTACAAAGAGAAGGTGAAGAAGGACCAGGAGATCACTTCTCTGAAAGAGGCGGTCATTACCGGCGATGCCGCGATCAACGGAGAAAAGGTGGTCCTGGGTGTCACCGATTCCAGGTTCATCATGGGCTCCATGGGTTCCGTAGTAGGCGAGAAACTCACCCGGGCTATCGAACGCGCGACCAAGACGAAGAAACCGCTTATCATCATCTCGGGTTCCGGGGGCGGGGCCAGGATGTATGAAGGGATGTATTCGCTCATGCAGATGGCCAAGACATCGGCCGCATTGAGCAAGATGAACGAAGCGGGCGGGCTCTTCATATCCGTATTGACCAATCCCACCATGGCCGGTATTATGGCAAGCTTCGCCTCTCTCGGCGATATAATCGTCGCCGAGCCCAAGGCGCTCATAGGTTTTACGGGGCCGCGGGTCATCGAACAGACGATACGCCAGAAATTGCCGCACGGGTTCCAGAGATCGGAATTTCTGCTGCAGCATGGCCTCATAGACATGATCGTCCACCGGAAGAATATGCGCGATACGCTGTCGAAGCTGGTGAGCTACCTGGCATGACCAAAGGCCGGATCATCCTCCTGATTTTTGCAATATCCCTGTCCCTGGTGTCGGCAGGCGTCTATTTTTTATCTTTCGGCATCTCCGAAAAGATATACGATAAGGCGATGTGCTACTACATTGCCAGGCATCTTACAGATGGCGCGGATACGTTCGAAGAGAAGATAGCTTCCATCAGGGGTTTTGTCCACGAGAACGTGCATCCGATAGCCGGCTATCCCAACAGGCTGGACACGGTGGGCATAGAGAAGCTGACCTCCGGCATAGGATGGTGCGACCAGCAATCACGCGTATTCATGGAGATCGCAAGCGGCGCCGGGATAGCGACGCGGCTTCTTTTCCTGAAGATAGAGGGCGGGGCTTCGCCGCATACGGTCGCCGAGGCCCTGGCCCCGGACGGCAGATGGGTCATAGTAGATACCGGATATGACCTTGACCTGCGGAACAGGTCCGGCTCCTGCGCAAGCCAGGATGAGATAAGGATGGATCCGGCGATAGTGTCGGAGAACGAAAAGGTGCGCCGCAGGGCCCCGACAGAGACACGGTGGGCAGACGGGAAGTATCTCTCCATTTACGCCAATACGCCGGAATATATCGTTACAAGAAAGAGGATGAAGTTCGACATCCTGAAGGCCGTGCCGCTATCCTGGATAAGGCCATTTACCGCGGCCATAAAGGACAGATACCTTGACCGCACGCTCACCCCATTAAAAGATATTTACGCCTCCGCGATGGTCCGGGCCCGCGGGTATCAACTCCTGGGTCATTATAAGAAGAGCGACGCTTTATATGAGAAGATAATAGCATCATCGGGCGATTATCTGCTTGCGCGAAAAGCGGAATTTTATTATGCGCTTTCGCTTAAAGAGAGAAATATGCACAGCGAGGCCCTGGGCTACATCACCGATACCCTCCGTACGCATCCGGGCCATCCGTACCTCAAGTATCTGTACAGAATGAGGGCATCGATATTCGATGGACTGGGCAGGAGGGAAGAGGCGGAAGCGGACCTGGCGGGGATAGGATACGATCTCGACGCATAGAGGATTTTGGTTACTTCTTTTATCAAATATGGTAGCATAATATCCGCTATGGCACAGGTAAGCCTACAGAACGTCTCAAAGAGATTTCCGGGAAATGTCTGGGCTATACGCGATATAAACCTGGGCATCGAGAATAAAGAGTTCATGGTCTTCGTCGGTCCCTCCGGATGCGGAAAATCCACAACCCTCAGGATCATTGCCGGCCTGGAAGAGTCCACCGGCGGAAATGTCTACATAGGCGGCCGACTCGTTAACGATCTCCCCCCAAAAGACCGGAATATAGCCATGGTCTTCCAGAATTACGCCCTCTATCCCCACATGACCGTCTATGATAACATGGCCTTCGGCCTGAAACTGCGTAAGTACCCGAAGGCGGAGATCGACTCCAGGGTCAGGGACGCCGCCGCCATCTTAGGCATAGAGAAACTGCTTTACAGGAAACCGAGGGAGCTCTCCGGCGGCCAGCGGCAGCGCGTGGCGGTGGGCAGGGCGATCGTAAGAAAACCGCTCGTATTCCTCTTCGATGAGCCGCTCTCCAACCTCGATGCCAATATGAGGATGCAGATGAGGGCCGAGATAAAGAAGCTCCACATGCGGCTTCAGACCACCATGATATATGTGACGCATGACCAGACCGAGGCCATGACGATGGGGGACAGGATCGCCGTCATGAAGGACGGGTATATCCAGCAGATAGCCGACCCCATAACCTTATATGATAAGCCGGTCAACAGGTTCGTCGCCGGTTTCATAGGCAACCCCCCTATGAACTTTGTCAGGGGCACGCTCTTCAAAAAGAACGGTAAACCATACTTCAATGAAGGATCTTTCCAGGTCAAGGTGATCGACTCGATGATGGCGCCGTTGGCGAAATATATGGATAAAGAGGTCATCTTCGGCATAAGGCCGGAAGATATATATGATAAACTCTTCGTCTCCGAAGCCCCCCCTGAAAATACGATAAAGGCCAACTGCGAGATAATCGAGCCGATGGGTTCCGAGGTCCACCTTTATCTTAATACCGGGAAGAGTTCCATGATCGCGAAGGTAGACGGTCATGCCAAGCCCACTCTTAACCAGGATATCGATCTCGTCCTGGATATGTCAAAGGTCCATTTCTTCGACAAAGAGACGGACTCGACCATAATTTAGGATATTTTTACCACTGCGACTCGCATGACACATTACCGCGATAAGTCACTCTGCGGCGTTCTTACGGTCACCCTTTCAATAGTCGCGGCCTGTCTTCTCGTATTATCTTCATCGCATAATACCCCGCGCACCCCGTTCTTTTCCGGCCTGTTCGGAAGCGCTATATTCATATTCAATATAGCCATACTGTGCGGATGGATGGCATACGGGAAGGGCGGAGGCGCGGCATCCACCGTCTTGGCCGTCATCATAGCCTTCTTCGAGGTGCTCCGTTCCGGGCAGTACGGATATCTTCTCTTCATCGTCTCCTTCTTCCCCGTGACGTTCGCGGGATACGCGTACTATAAGGCCAACCTCAGTATAGAGAACTTATATGCCTTGAAGTCGGAAAAGCTCGAAGAGGACATGAACCTTCTCGCAAGCTATGCCGGCGATAAACACAGGAGCATAACTGCCCTTGAAGAGAAATTAAAGAAATACTCCATCCTTAAGGAGGTCACGGAAAGGTTAAGCGCCCTACTCTCGCTCGAGGATATAAACAAATTATTAACGGAGAAGGTGGCCGAGACGATCGGAAAGAGCGGGAGGGTGCTCCTCTTCCTGGTGGACTTCGAACGGCAGGAGCTGATGCTTTCGGCCTCCTCTCTGGGCGCAGGCGATCCCAAGGTAAAGACGAAGAGGGGGGATCCGTTCGACTACTGGGTATTGCGCCACAGGAAACCGTTGATCGTGGAAGATATAACGAAGGATTTCAGGTTCCCGATAGACGAAAGCGAGAAGGCGGCGTCGTATTTCAGGTCGCTGATAAGCGCCCCGCTCATAAGCGCCAATAACGTCCTCGGTGTCCTGCGGGTGGACAGCCGGCGCGAGTTCTCATATACACAGGAAGACCTCAGACTGCTCGACATATTGTCCGACCTGGGCGCAGTGGCCGTGCAGAATGCCATCCTGTACGCCAGGACGCAGGAGCTCGCCATAAAGGACGGCCTGACGGGCCTCTTCCTCAGGCGCCATTTCATGGAGCGCTTAAGGGAGGAGTGCAGGCGCGCCGCCAGGAAAAAGGGGTCGCTGTCGGTCATAATGATGGATATAGACCATTTCAAGGAATATAACGACAGATACGGTCACACTGCGGGAGACCTTGTCCTGAAGCACCTGGCGGGCATCGTGACCTCTGGCATACGCGAGGGTGACATGGCGGCCAGATACGGCGGGGAAGAGATCGCGGTGCTCCTTCCCGGGGCCGACAGGAGATCGGTCACCCTTACTGCGGAGGCGATCAGGAAGAGGGTAGAAGAGAACCATTTTGTTCTCAGGCGGCAGAAGATGCCGATCACGGTCTCCATCGGGATATCGACTTATCCGCAGGAGGCGGTGCTGGAAGAGGAGCTTATACGGATCGCCGACGAACGGCTCTATAAAGCCAAGATCGGCGGGAGGAACCGGCTATGCGCGGATTGATGATAGCGCTGCACGGCTTAACGGCCATAGCGGCGCTGGTCATATTTCATATACTGTACTCTCTGCACAGGATCGACTACCCTTTCATAAATATAGTGCTCCTTATCCTATCCCCGGCCGGTTATCTTTACCGGAGGCCCTTCTCTTACATGGCGCTGGCAGGGGCCTGGGCCCTTCTCTTCCCGCTCTTCTTTTTTGTATACAGGATAGATATCGTGAATGCCGCGCTCCCTCTCCTTATATTCAGCGGCATGACAGCCGGTTTTAACGGGTGCAGGGTCATGATGCGGAAGACCATAGCCATACGCGGCCGTGAAGTGAAGTATAAGGAAGCGGAAAAGGCGGACCTGTCGGGGAATTTCGAAGAGTTGAGCGAAGCGGAGGATGCCGTAAGGAATAAGGAGCTCGTCATCGTCAACCTGTATGAGGCCACTAAGAAGATGTCGGCAAGCCTCACGTTCGAAGACATCTTCAGGATATTCAGCACATTGATGAAGGACCATTTCACCTTTTTGAGAAGCGAGCTCGTGATCCTGAAGACGGCCGACGGCCACCCTGCGGCAGGCAGGTCGTATCATATGCAGGGCCCCGATACAGGTGATGACCGCGTATCAGAAGTCGACTACGGGGAACTTGTCAGGGCCTCTTCGGAGCATAATAAGGCCGTATACATAACGAGACAGGACGATGCGCCGTTATTTGACCGGCTGAAACTGGGGCAGGAAGCGGACAGTATTATGATGATGCCGTTCCTGAGCGGGAAGAAGACAGTGGCGGTCCTTGCGGTAGAGAACCTTCCGCAAGGCGATTTCGAACGGCTTGTCATACTGGCTGCGCAATTTTCGCTTGAGATGAAGAAGATACTTCTCTATGAGAAGGTAGAAGAGATGGCCATCACCGACGGCCTGACGGGGCTATACGTGAGGAGATATTTTCTCGAACGCCTGGACGAGGAATTAAGCCGTTCGAGGCGGCACAGGTTCAACTTTGCGTTCCTGATGTGCGATATAGACAATTTCAAACACACCAATGACACATACGGTCACCTTGTCGGGGACGTCGTCCTGAAAGAGGCGGCCCGTATCATGAAGGGGAGCATACGGGAGATCGACCTTGCCGCCAGGTACGGCGGAGAGGAATTTTCTATGATATTGCCGGAGACCGATGCGGCAGGCGCGCTGGTGGTCGCCGAGAGGATACGGAAGAAGATAGAGGACAGCACATTCAAGGCGTACGACGAGAGCATAAAGGCGACGATAAGCATAGGCATTGCGATGTACCCGGAAGATGCGAAGTCCGCCGATGACCTGATAGAAAGATCGGACGCCGCGCTATACAAAGCCAAACGTTCGGGTAAAAATGTTGTATGCGCGTATGGGAAGTAGTATAATAGAGCTTTAAAAATAGGGTCAAGAAAAAACGGGGGGTTATGAAATTATTCATAGATACCGCTAATATCGAAGAGATACGGGAGGCGAATGCGCTCGGCATAGTGGACGGTGTAACGACGAACCCTACCCTGATAGCCAGGGAAGGCAAGGACTTCATATCGACGGTCAAAGAGATATGCGCGATAGTGGACGGCCCTATAAGCGCTGAGGTGATAAGCCTGAAGGCCGACGAGATGGTAAAGGAAGCTCAACAGCTTTCAAAGATACATAAAAACATCGTAGTGAAGATCCCCATGACCGCCGAAGGCCTCAAGGCGACGAAGGTGCTCTCGGGGGACGGTGTAAAGACGAATCTTACGTTATGCTTCTCACCCGCGCAGGCGCTCCTGGCGGCAAAGGCCGGCGCCGCTTACGTCAGCCCGTTCATAGGCCGTCTCGATGATATAGGCCAGGTCGGCATGGATCTCATAAGGGATATCAGGACCATATTCTCCAATTACGGTTTCAAGACCCGGATCATCGTAGCGAGCGTGAGGAACCCGGTTCATGTGCTGGAAGCGGCCAAATTGGGAGCGGACATAGCCACGGTGCCGTACGGTGTCCTGATGGCGCTCGTGAAGCATCCACTGACCGACGCCGGGATAGAACGGTTCTTAAAGGACTGGAAGAGTGTTCCGAAGAGATAGAACAGGGTATAGGGTATCGGGTATAGGGTATAGTCCGAAGTTCATAGCTCTCGGCTTTGGGCTTTGGGCTCTGTGCTCTGTGCTTCCTGCCAAGGCCTCCGCGGAAGAACCTCCGTCAAAAGAACCCATCGTCGTCAACGGCGACACCGTCGAATACCTGCACGAGAAGAAAGAGGTCACCGGTTCCGGCAACGTATCCATAACCTATAAAGACGTATTGCTCACCTGCGACAAGATAACGGTCCACCTTGATACAAAAGACGCCATAGCGGAAGGGAACGTAAAGATAACCCAGAAAGAGTCCTACTTCACCGGCGAAAAGATATTGTACAACTTTGACAAGAGGACGGGGGATATCGTGAACGGTTATATCAATTCGAAACCGTTCTACGGCAAGGCCGACGAGATAGCAAAGGTAAGCGAAAAAGAGATAAAGCTGGACCGCGGTTATGTGACTACCTGTGAGCTCGAGAAACCGCATTACCGCGTACAGGCAAGGCAGGTGAAGATATACCTGGAAGACAGGGTCGTCGCCAAACATATACTCTTCTTCGTAGGCAACGTGCCCATAATGTACTTCCCGTATTATGTGCAGCCGCTCAAGGAGCAGACCGCCCACGCCACGATACAGGTAGGGAAGGAGAGCGAGTGGGGCTACTACGTCCTCACGTCATACAGGTACTATTTCAGCGAGATATGCAACGGGAAGTTCCTGGTCGACTACAGGACCAAAAAGGGGCTGGCGGAGGGTGTAGATAATAAATACAGGATCAACGGCCTCGGGGATGGTGTAGTCAGATTTTACTATACCAACGAGAACGACAGCACCGCTTACGACCGCGAGGGCGACACCCAATCCAAGTACAGGGTCCAGGTCAGGCACAAATGGGACATGGGCAATGATACCGTTGCCACGCTTGAGCTCAATAAGGTCCGCGACCAGAATTTCGTGAAGGACTACCTCTACAAGGAATATGAGGAAGCAGGCGACCCGGACAACTACCTCTCGTTCATAACGACAAAAGATAATTACACCATAAGCCTCCTTTTCCGTAAGAGGATGGATAAGTACTTCGATGTCGTGGAACGCCTGCCCGAATTCAAGATCGAGATACCGAACAACCGGCTGACGGAAAAATTCCCCATTTACTACAAACAGGAGACGGCGGGCGTCTACCTGAACCATACCTTCCCCGAGACGGACCTGGAAGACCAGAAGGACGTGAGCACGATACGATTCGACACGTATCACCGGCTCTCATATGCGTCGAAATTGCTGGGGTCGTTGAGCGTTACGCCCTATGCGGCCATACGGGAGACGTACTATTCGAAGAACAGGTGGGGCACCACGAATGTGGACCGCACCGTATTCTCGGCCGGCCTGGACAACTCCATAAAATTTTACAGGATCTACGATGTGCAGACGTCGTATCTGGGGCTCGATATAAACAAATTGAGGCATATAATAACGCCCACCGCCAATTACTACTTCACATACCAGCCGACGGTCTCTCCCGACAACCTTAACCAGTTCGATGAGGTGGACTCGATAGCCGCCAATAACGGCATACAGTTCGCGATAGAGAATAAACTACAGACGAAGAGGCCCGAGGGGAAAGATGGGCCGCTCAAATCCGTGGACCTCGCCACGCTCATAGTCAGCACCGACTACGCCTTCCGCCTGGAGAAAGGGAGCGCAAGCTTCAAGTCGCAGAAGTTCCAGAGCATAGAGTTCCAGCTGGAGTTGTCGCCCTATCCGTGGCTCTATTCGATAGTGAAGATGAGCGTCGACACGAAGCGCCAGCTCATACAGTCCGAGAGCGTCGACCTTGTTGCGAGGTGGGCTGACAGGTGGTCGCTCGGGCTGGGCCACCGTTTTGAGGATGTCGAGTCGGGGAGGAGCAATTTTGCCACTCTCGATTTCATCTATAAGATAAACGAAAAGTGGAAGGTCCGCGCCTATGAACGGTTCAATATGCTGGACGGTTCTTTCGAAGAGCAGGAGTACACAGTATACAGGGACCTCCACTGCTGGGTCGCGGAATTGACCTACAACACAAAGACGTATTCGGACGACCAGACCATCTGGTTCGTGATGCGCCTCAAGGCCTTCCCGGAATACCCGATAGGGTTCAAGCGCACTTATTACCGTCCGCAGTTCGGCTCCACAGGGAATATGTAGCCCTCTTCGATTTTTATATTGTAATTTTTCATACCCCCATGATATAATTTTAACCTAATTATATACTATAACCATATATAGATAGGGGAAGAGACGCGATGAATATCTGCATAATCGGCTCAGGGTATGTAGGACTGGTGACGGGCGCCTGCCTCGCCGACCTCGGCAACACCGTGATATGCGTAGATAAGGACGAAGCGAAGATAAAGAGGCTTAAGTCGGGCAAGATGCCTATTTATGAGCCCGGCCTGGAAGAGCTTGTCATGCGCAACAGGAAAGAGAAGCGCCTCTCTTTCGGGACGAGCATAAGGGAAGGCGTGAAGAAGTCCGAAGTGATATTCATCGCGGTCGGCACGCCCTCCAAGAACAGCGGCGAAGCCGACCTCGCCTTCGTGGAGGGCGTCTCTAAAGAGATCGCCCTATCCATGCCCTCCTACCGGCTCATAGTCGAAAAGTCGACCGTCCCGGTCAATACCGGGGAGTGGGTAGAGCACACCATCGGCGTATTCAACAAACGCAAGGTCAAGTTCGACGTGGCCTCCAACCCGGAGTTCCTGCGCGAGGGTTCCGCGCTGGATGATTTTATGCACCCGGACAGGGTCGTGATAGGGGTCAAGTCGAAGAGGGCGCGCGACATCCTGACAGAACTGTATAAACCCCTGTCCGTGCCGCTGGTCATCACGGACATAAGATCGGCAGAGCTCATCAAACACGCTTCCAATTCATTCCTCGCCGCAAAGATATCCTTTATCAACGCGGTGGCCGATATATGCGACCTCGTGGGGGCGGATATCTCGGAAGTCGCCAGGGGCATGGGTCTCGACAGGAGGATAGGTAAGGATTTTCTCAATGCAGGCATAGGGTTCGGCGGTTCGTGCTTTCCGAAAGACCTCTCCGCGTTCCTCAGGATAACGGAGAAGCTGGGGTATGATTTCGGGATGCTGAGAGAGGCCCAGAAGGTGAACGAAGACCAGAAGACGTTCCTTATGAAAAAGATCGAAGGGCTCTTATGGAACGTATCCGAGAAGACGATAGGCGTCCTGGGGCTCTCGTTCAAACCCAATACCGATGATATACGGTACTCGCCGGCGCTGGGCATGATCTCGATCTTCCTGAAAGAGGGCGCCAGGGTAAAGGTCTATGACCCGAAGGCGATGGAGAAGGCTAAAAAGGTCCTGAAGAAGACGGTGAAGTTCTGCAAAAACCCGTATGAAGTCGCCCGGGGCAGTGATTGCCTGCTGATAGCCACCGAGTGGAACGAGTTCAAAGAGCTCGATTTCAAAAAGGTCAGGGGATTGATGCGGCAACCGGTCATAGTCGACGGCAGGAATATTTACGATCCCGTCGAGATAAAGAAGCTGGGTTTCAGATATACGGGAGTGGGGAGGAGCTGAAGAATGGTCATGATCGACGGAGTGAAAGTGAAGAAGCTGAAACTGATACCCGATGAGCGCGGGCGGCTCATGGAGATGCTGCGCAGCGACGAAGATATCTTCAAAAAATTCGGCCAGGTCTACATGACCACCGCCAAGCCCGGCGTCGTCAAGGCGTGGCATTACCACAAGAGACAGACGGATAACTTCGTCTGCGTCCACGGGAAGATAAGGCTGGCCCTCTACGACTCCCGCAAGAAGTCCCCGACGTACGGCCAGGTGAACGAGTTCACCCTGTGCCTCGAAGACCCGATACTCGTGCAGATACCGGAGATGGTCTACCATGGTTTCAAGGGAGTGAGCGATTGCGAATCGATAGTGATAAATACCCCTACCAGGCCTTATGATCACAAGAAGCCGGACGAATACAGGATAGACGCTTACGAGAACGATATACCGTACGATTGGAGAAGATGACCATGAAGATAAAAGGCGTGATTTTGGCGGGCGGCCTGGGGAAGCGGCTCTTCCCGCTCACGAAGATAACGAATAAGCACCTCCTGCCGGTATACTGCAAGCCGATGATCTATTATCCGATACAGACGCTGGTCGATGCCGGCATAACGGAGATATTGATCGTGACGGGCGGTATGCACGCCGGAGAGTTCCTGCGGTTATTGGGTAACGGCGCGGAATTCGGCCTCAAGCATATAAACTACACCTACCAGGAAGGCGAGGGGGGTATAGCCGAGGCACTCGCGCTCGCCAAACACTTTGCCGACAACGACAGGATAGTCGTCATACTGGGGGATAATATAATAGAGAAAGATATACGGAAGCCCGTGGAAGAGTTCAAAAGGCAACCCGCCGGCGCAAGGATACTCATAAAGAAGGTGGAGGACCCGGACAGGTTCGGCGTCGTAGAATTCGACGGGAAGAGGATCGTCTCCATAGAGGAGAAGCCCAGGAAGCCGAAGTCCAACTACGCCGTTACGGGCATATACATGTACGATAACCGTGTCTTCGACATCATACGGACGCTGAAGCCGTCGCGGCGCGGAGAGATGGAGATCACGGACGTCAATAACGCATACCTGAAAAAGGGAGAGTTGTCCTACAGTGTATTGAACGGCTGGTGGACCGATTCCGGGACGTTCGATTCGCTCCTTAGGGCGAATAACTTAGTAGCGAAGAAAGCCGGGAGTTCGGAGTTTGGAGTTGGGAGGAAAAGAAAATAATATAATATGAAAAAAATACTCGTAACAGGCGGGGCCGGGTTCATCGGCTCGAATTTCATCAGACATATACTTAAGACGTATGACGATTATTCCGTGGTCAATCTCGACAAGCTGACCTATTGCGGCAACCTGGAGAACCTGAAGGATGTCGAGAAGGACAAGCGGTATAAGTTCGTCAGGGGCGATATCGCCGACAGGAAAGTCGTGGAGTCCCTGGTGAAGGGATGCGATGTGATAATAAACTTTGCCGCCGAGACCCACGTCGACCGTTCCATAAAAAAATCCGACGACTTCATAAGGACGAACGTCTTCGGTACGCACACGCTCCTTGAGGCGGCCAGGGGTTCCGGCATAGACCTCTTCGTGCAGATATCTACCGACGAGGTGTACGGCAGCATCCAGGAGGGTTCTTTCAAAGAGACGGACGGCCTGAACCCGAACAGCCCGTATTCCGCCACTAAGGCCGCGGGCGACCTCCTGGCCAGGTCGTATTTCGTTACGCACAAGCTGCCGGTCATAGTGACGCGCAGCTCGAACAATTTCGGCCCTTTCCAATACCCGGAAAAGGTCATACCGCTCTTCATCACCAACGCCCTCGAGGATAAGAAGCTTCCGCTCTACGCGGACGGTATGAATATGAGGGACTGGCTTTTCGTGGAAGACAACTGCACGGCGATAGATAAGGTCATGCACAAAGGGAAGCCGGGCGGGATCTACAATATAGGCGTCGGAGGCGAGACCACCAACCTGGAGCTTACCCACGCGATATTGGATATACTCGGCAAAGGCAGGGACCTCATACAGTTCGTAAAGGACAGGCCCGGCCACGACAAGCGTTATGCGCTCGATATAAGCAGGATAAGCGAGCTCGGCTGGAAACCGGAACACGATTTCAGGTCGGCGCTTGAGCTTACCGTAGAGTGGTACAGGAATAACGAGAAGTGGTGGAAGCGATTGCTCAAATGCCGCCAAGACATAAAATACTGATAACCGGATCGAGCGGCATGCTCGGGATCGATCTTTCGCAGGAACTGCACGGCGACTATACGGTAATAGGTGCGGATGTGGTCCACGGTCCACGGTCCATGGTCCATGGTTTTGAAAGTTGCGATGTAACGGATAAGAAGAGGGTCGCGGAGGTGGTGGAGGGCGCCAATCCCGATGTCGTCATCCACGCTGCCGCATTCACGGATGTGGACGGGTGCGAATCAAATGAGGCGAAGGCCCGCGCGATAAACGTCGAAGGCGCGGGGAACGTCGCCGCTGCATGCAGAGATGCCGGCGCGGCCATCATATACATCAGCACCGATTTCGTATTTGACGGCGCGAAGAAGACGCCTTACCTTGAGACGGACAGGACGCGCCCGTTGAGCATATACGGGAAGTCGAAACTCGAGGGCGAGGAAGCGATAAAGGGCATGACAGGGAGGCACTATATACTTCGCACGAGCTGGCTTTACGGAAGATACGGAAAGAACTTCGTCGATACCATAATAAATAAGGCGCGGACGGAGAAGGTCTTGAAGGTGGTGGACGACCAGGTCGGCTCCCCGACGTATACGAAGGACCTGGCTAAAGCGATTCATGCGTTGCTGGACAAGCTCAGCCCAAAGCCCACGGCCCATAGCCCAGAACGCTATGGAATTTATCATATTTCCAACTCGGGAACCGTCTCATGGTACGAATACGCGAAGACGATACTGGAAATGGCCGGGTCTGGGACGAAAGTCATCCCGATATCGTCTAAAGAGCTGGCCCGGCCGGCCAACAGGCCTGCCATGTCGGTGCTGGACAATGAAAAATTCACCGGGTATACCGGATATATCATGCGCAGCTGGAAAAGCGCTTTGAGAGAGTATCTGTCAGAAACGCCAAGAAAAGGGGAATGATATGCTGAGGGAACTTGAGAAGAAGATATTGAGCAAGAAGGCGAAGATAGGCATCATCGGTCTCGGCTATGTCGGCTTACCGCTGGCCGTCAGTTTCGCCAAAAAGGGGTTCAACGTGTGCGGTATGGACATAGATGCCAAGAAGGTAAAGAAATTGAACAACGGCGAATCGTACATACTCGATGTTTCCAGCTCGGACCTTGCAGAGGCGAGGAGAAAGAAGAACCTGCGCGGCACATCCGACTTCAGCGCGATAAAGGGTCTCGACGCCATCATCATATGCGTCCCGACGCCGCTCAATAAGTCGAAGGAGCCGGACGTCTCTTATATCGTATCCGCCGTAGGGAGCATAAAGAAGCATATGAAACGGGGACAGCTCATGGTGCTGGAGTCGACCACCTACCCGGGTACGACCGAAGAGGTGATGCTGCCGATACTGGAATCGGACGGCCTTAAAGAGGGGGAGGATTTCTATCTGGCCTTCTCGCCTGAAAGGGTCGACCCGGGGAATAAGAGATACCACACGGAGAATACGCCGAAGATAATAGGTGGTATATCGGAAAAGTCGACGATGATAGCCAAATTGCTGTACGAGCAGGCCATAGAGACGATAGTGCCCGTCTCGTCGAGCAAGGTCGCGGAGATGGTAAAACTACTTGAGAACACTTTCAGGATAGTGAATATCGGTCTCGTGAACGAGATAATGCTCATGTGCGATAAGCTGGGCATCGACGTCTGGGAAGTCATAGATGCCGCGAAGACGAAACCCTATGGCTTCATGCCTTTCTACCCCGGGCCCGGTGTCGGAGGCCATTGTATACCGGTCGATCCCATATATCTTTCATGGAAGGCCCGCGGACACGGTTTTGAGGCGCGCTTCATAGACCTGGCATCATACGTCAATTCGCAGATGCCTCATTATGTGGTCGATAAGGTCGTTGAAGGGCTTAATGACCACGGTAAGCCGCTGAGGTGTTCCAAGGTCCTGATCCTGGGCGTCGCATACAAAAAGGACGTAAAGGACCTGCGGGAATCGCCCGCCCTAGAGATAATAAATCTGCTCGTAAAGAAGGGGGCGCTGGTCTCTTATTACGACCCGTATCTGCCCTATCTCAAAATAGACGATATAAACCTGAAGGGCCTGCCGTTCAACGAGAGCTCGTTCAGGGATTCCGACTGTGTCGTGATAACCACAGACCACACGGATGTCGATTATAATTTCGTATTGAAGCATTCAAAACTGGTCCTGGACACGCGCAATGTCCTGAAGGGCGCAAAGAAGAGGGATAAGATAATAAAATTATAGGAGAATCATGGCAAGATATCTCGTAACGGGCGGGGCAGGGTTCATAGGTTCAAATATAGTTGAGGAACTTGTAAGGCGCGGCGCGGAGGTGGCGGTCCTCGATAATTTTATAACCGGAAAGAGAGAGAACCTGGCGCCTTTCTCGGGCCGTATAGAGCTGATCGAGGGCGATATAAGGGATGGCAAGGCGCTTGCCGTTGCTCTCAAGGGTGTCGATTTCGTCATCCATCAGGCGGCGCTTCGCTCTGTCCCCAAGTCGGTAGACGATCCTTTCTCGACGAACGATATAAATATAACCGGGACGCTCAAACTGCTCGCCTCGGCGAAGTCGGCGGGCGTCAAGCGTCTCGTCTATGCTTCGTCGAGCTCCGTATACGGGGACGTCAGGAAGTTCCCGCAGAGGGAGTCGGATGTCACATCGCCGATATCCCCTTACGGCGTGTCGAAGCTGGCCGCGGAGTGTTATTGCGTGACCTTTGCCAGGACGTTCGGCCTCGAGACGGTATCGCTCAGGTACTTCAATGTCTTCGGCCCGCGCCAGAACCCGGAGAGCAAGTACTCCGCGGTCATACCCGCGTTCCTGTTCAATATGGTGAAAGGCGAATCGCCGGTGGTAGAATGGGACGGCAGGCAGGCGAGGGACTTCACGTACGTAGGAAATGTCGTGAAGGCGAACCTTAAGGCATGCGTCACGCCGGGCATATCCGGCGAGGTCTTCAACGTCGCCTGCGGCACATCCAAATCGGTCATAGATATAGTGAGGGCCCTCAATAAGATCCTGAAGACGGACGTCAAGCCGCGGTATGCGCCGAAGAGGTCCGGTGATGTACGCAAGACCTACGCCGATACGGCCAAGATGAAAAGGCTGCTTAAGCTCGGCCGCCTGGTCCAGTTCGAAGAGGGGTTACGGCTTACGGTCGAGTGGTTCAGGAAGAATATCTAGGAGAACCAGTTGCTATTCAAAAGCGTCAAGGTCAAAATATTTCTCACGGTATTCCTGGTATATCTCTTCTACATAGCCCCGAACTACATCGCCGCCAATACCTACAGGTATGTGATGCTGGCCAGGGCGGTAGCCGATGACGGCACCTTCAACATCGATAAAGAAGCGGATAATACGCGCGACAGGTCTTCATACGGGGAACATTATTATATAGGCGCCGCCCCGGGCCTGGGGTTGACCGCGGTACCTCTCTACATGGTCCTGAAGCCGGTCATCGGGGCGATGCCTGGGGTCGTCTACCGGGATCACGGGACATCCGTCCTGAACCTCTTCTTCACATTCTTCTTCTCCCTGCTGCCGGGCGCGCTCATAGCGGTGCTCTTATATGAGGTGCTCCAGCAATTCGAGCTGGACGATAATGACCGGATCCTGATCGTCTTAGCATCGGCATTCGGCACGATACTCTTTTACTATTCCACAAAGTTCACCGCCCATACGATGGGCGCATTCCTTTTATTCAGCGCGTTCCATATATTCTTCATCTCCAGGTACCGTCCCGTTCCGCCGCGCTCATATTTTATCGCAGGCCTGTGCCTGGGCTCGGCGGTGCTATTCGAGTACACTCTCGCCATAGCGTCGGGCCTCCTGGCGATATATAGCATGATCAATATCAGGAAGGTGAAGTTATCGCACTATCTGCTCCTCGGTTCGGGGATCTCCCTTATGGCCCTTGCCTTTATGAGCTACCATTATGCCTGTTTCGAGAATCCTTTCGCGCTCGCCACTACCTATAGCCGTATGGTGGGGCCTATACCTTTTGCGTTCCCTCAGCCGAAGATAATATTCGAATTGACGTTCGGCACATACAGGGGGATCTTCATGTATATGCCGGTGCTCCTGGCCGGCGCCTACGGCCTATTCGTATTTTACAGGAAGCCCATAAAAGAGTATATACCCGAAGTGATACTGATCAGCCTGATATGCCCGGCCATCTTCATGGCCGTCGCGCTCTTCTGCAACAAGGTGTGGCCGTGGGGAGGGGACTTCGGCCCCAGGTTCTTCATATGCTTCGTCCCGTTCCTGATGATCCCGGCGGCGTTTGCGCGCAAGGCGTTAGGTTACAGGATATTATTCTGGATATCGGCCGTCTCGATATTTATAAACTGGTGCGGCGTCCAGTACGGCGACGCCGATAGCGTATTCACCGATATAGGGCTCTTCATATTCATGGGGCTCAACTCAAACCTCGCGGAGTGGGCATACGGCATCACCAACGGCTGTATAAGGAAATTGAACGTCATTACCCATTTTTCGCCGCTCTTACTGTTCGTAGCGTTACTGGCCGTCATATACATCATATGGAAAGATGAGATAGACGGCCGTATCCGGTTCCACTTTTGCAAAAAGACAGGGATGGTGACATGAAGAAGAGGGTGCTTGTAACGGGCGGCGCGGGCTTCATAGGCTCGCATATGTGCGATCTCTTCCTGGGGAAGGGGTATGAGGTGATCTGCGCGGATAACTTCATCACCGGCTCCATGGCTAACATCCGACACATGCTGAAAGAGAAGGATTTCCTGTTGTTGAAACGGGACGTAACGCGCCCTTTCGACATCAAGGGGCCGCTCCATTATCTGTTGCACCTGGCATCGCCGGCCAGCCCGCCGGACTACCTGAGGTATCCTCTGGAGACCCTGGAGGTGGGCTCTCTCGGGACCCGCAACGCGTTGGAGACGGCAAAAAAGAAAAGGTCGGCGTTCCTGCTGGCATCGACGAGCGAGGTCTACGGCGATCCCCTGCGCCATCCGCAGGATGAGGGCTACTGGGGCAACGTGAACCCGGTGGGGCCGCGCAGCGTATACGATGAGGCGAAGAGGTATGCCGAGGCCGTGACCATGGCCTATCGGACCCATTGCGGTGTCGACACGCATATCGTCCGCATATTCAATACTTACGGGGAGAGGATGCGCCCCAATGACGGCAGGGCCATACCTAACTTCATCGGCCAGGCGCTCAAGGCCAGGCCGATAACCGTATACGGCGACGGTTCCCAGACAAGGAGTTTCTGTTATGTGAGCGATATGACAGCCGGTATCTATAAGCTGCTCACCTCCGGTATACATACGCCGGTAAATATAGGGAACCCGAGCGAGATGACCGTCCTTGAGCTGGCAGGCCTTATAATAAAACTGACCGGGAGCAAAAGCAGGGTGGTCTTTAAAAAGCTGCCCGTGGATGACCCGAAGGTGAGACGGCCCGATATCGCGAGGGCGGCCTCTTTGCTGAAATGGGCCCCGAAGGTGCCGCTTGAGCGCGGGCTCATAAAGACCATAGAATATTTCAGGGGCATATAAGAAGGGGACGAGAGGAGCATCTGTAAATGAAGATACCGATACTTAACCTGAAGGCGCAATACGCGGAGTTCGAAAAAGAGACGCTCGCGAGGGTGAAGGCGATAATGCGGGAACAGGACTTTGTCCTGGGCCAGGAGGTGCGGACCCTCGAGGCCGGTATAGCAAAATACTGCGGCACGAAATACGCCGTCGGGGTAGCTTCGGGCACCGATGCCCTGATATTGTCGCTCAAGGCCATGGGTATAGGCCCGGGAGACGAGGTCATAACTACGCCTTTCACTTTCATGGCCACTGCCGAAGCGATCGCCCTCGTCGGCGCAACGCCCGTCTTCGCGGAGATCGACCGCGCCACTTACAATATAGACCCGGCCCGCATAGAGGAGAAGATAACGCCCAGGACGAAGGCCATACTGCCGGTGCACATATACGGGTTATGCGTCGACATGGACCCGGTCCTCGAGATAGCGAAGAAGCGCCGCCTCAAGGTGCTGGAAGACGCCGCGCAGGCGATCGGTTCGGAGTATAAAGGGCGCAGGGCCGGCTCGATGGGCGACGCCGGCGCCATAAGCTTCTTCCCCAGCAAGAACCTGGGTGCGTTCGGGGACGCCGGCATGGTGGTGACTAACGATCCGAAGATCTGCGAGTCGCTGAAACTCCTGCGCGTCCACGGGAGCGACAGGCGCTATTATCACGATGTCATAGGGTACAACTCGCGGCTCGATAACCTGCAGGCCGCGGTCCTCAATATAAAGCTGAAACGCCTGGAGGGGTGGATAAAGGAACGTATAGCCATCGCCCGATACTTTGATAAAAAATTCAAGGCGCTTCCTCTCAAGACCCCGTATGTGCCGGACGGTTACAGGCATTCGTATTATCTATACGTGCTGCGCGGCGCCGACAAAGACGGCATTGAGAGGTCGCTGATCGATTCCGGCATAGAGACGAGGACATACTATCCGGTGCCGCTCCACCTGCAGAAGTGCTTCAGCTATCTCGGCTATAAGGAAGGCGCGTTCCCGGAAGCGGAAAGCGCCTGCCGCGAGACCTTCGCCGTGCCCCTCTACCCGGAACTGACCGGAAAAGAGAAAGAGTACATAACGGGCAAGATCGCCGGCTTTTTCCGGGACTGAGCCGGTGCCGTTTCCGCCGGGTCCATTATGAATGCCATTTCCAAAAAGATCATCTTCATCCTGGTCACTGTCGTCTTCATGCTCGCGGTGCTCGAAGTATCTTTCCGCGTGATATATTCGATAAAGTACCGCAACGCCGAATATCTAGTATACGGCATCAGGAACGTATTCAAGTTCAATGTCGACCAGTTCAGGGGTTATATCAAATTGCGCGCCCCGGAGAACAAAGGCGACATACTATACCTGGGGTTCCGTACCGCACCCTTCCCCATAGAGAAACCACAGGACGAATACAGGATAGTCGCGCTTGGCGGGTCCTCTACCTACCACACCCAGGGGACGTATGAGGAGAGCTGGTCCTATATCCTGGAGAAGCTGCTTAACGAGCGGCTGAACGACCGCGCATACAGGGTCATAAATTGCGGTGTGCCGGGCCAGACCACCTACGGCGCAGACCGCCTGCTGACGGACGAGATATTCGGCTGGAAGCCGGACATGATAGTCCTATATACCCTGTATAACCATATAAATTTCGATACACCGGCTATACTGAAGGGAAGAGAGGAGGGCGACCTTCTCTTCAGGGCGGCAAAGTTCCTTTTCTACGACAGGAGCCTCCTCGCCACATACCTGATAAATTTTGCAGGCCTCCATTCCGGACTGACGACTCAGAACAAGATGGAGAGCTACCGGTACCTGCTGAAGGATATTATAAAAAAGTGCAGGGATAACGGCGTGGAGATAATAGTGGTAAAACAGCTGATAAGGCCGGCCGACTTTTTAAGGGTCAATAGCGAAGGATGCACCACCGATTTCACGCGGAAGGCGCCTGACCAGTACATGCTTTTTCTGGATATCATCGATGAGGTCTCGGCGGAAGACCATACGGAGATGGTCGACTTCTCGGCCTATTCGCCTGTATGCAGAGACAGGGTGGACAGCATATTGATGGATACCCAGGTGCACCTGTCGGCTTACGGGAGCGAGCTCCTGGCGGATACCCTGGCGGATAAGATCGTCTCTATAAGGCGCAAATAAGGGTTGCTCTGTCTTCCGGCAACTTTCTGCCTTGACACTATCCGGTGTGAGGAGTAGAATATTGTTCAATGAATGAACATGACACTTTCAATGAAGAGACCCTTTACCTTATAAGGGAGATAGAGCGGGACCCGTCCTCAAGTCAGCGCCGCCTTTCCAATAACCTCAATATATCCCTGGGGAAGACCAATTATCTCATAAAGGAACTTGCCAAAAAGGGGATAGTCAAGATAGTCAGTTTCTCCAAGAGCTCCGGGAAGGTCAAAAAATTGCAGTATGTCCTTACCCAGAAAGGGCTTGAGGAGAAGGTTACCCTTACATACCATTTCCTTAAGGCAAGGGAGAAGGAGTATAAACGGCTCAAGGAGGATTACGAGAAGGCGATCGCCCTGGTAAGCACCGCCCAGGGACAGGCCGCCGAGAAAGGGCATAATACATGAAAGTTACCCTGCTGATACCTACGCTGAACGAGATAGGCGGCATGAAGAGCATAATGCCCAGGATAAAGAAGGAGTGGTATGACCAGCTCATAGTCCTGGACGGAGGATCTACCGATGGCACGATAGAATACGCCAAAGAGATGGGTTACGACTTATATGTGCAGAAGAAAGAGGGCATCAAGGAGGGGTATAAAGAGGTCTATGACATGATAACCGGAGATATCATAATAACCTTCAGCCCGGACGGGAATTCCATAGCGGAGCTGATACCGCCTTTGGCGGCAAAGATGCGCGAGGGGTATGATATGGTCATAGTGTCGCGTTACGCGGGACACGCAAAGAGTTACGACGATGACGCGGTCACTTCATTCGGCAACTGGATGTTCACCTCGGTCATAAACCTCCTCCACGGTTCCAGATATACGGACGCGATGGTGATGTTCCGTGCCTACAGGCGCAAGATGGTCGAAGAGCTGGACCTGGACAAGGATGGGAGCTACTCGTATGTGGAGAAGCTCTTCAATACGAAGATCAGCTGGGAGCCGCTCCTTTCGGTGCGTGCGGCCAAACGTAAGATGAGATGCGCCGATATACCGGGCGATGAACCTCCGCGCATAGGGGGCGAGCGCAAGCTTAAGATAATAAAATGGGGGCTCGCCTATCTTACGCAGGTGATCACCGAAAAATTTGTCTGGATGAAATGAAGAAGATCACAAGAAGATCCGGAAAGATACGGTCCCTGAGAGGGGCTGCCCTGGCAGACCTCTACGCCTGCATGTCCAGGATCCGGCTGGTCGAGGAGGCGATAGAGGAGTTCTATCCCGCCGACGAGATGAAGACGCCGGTCCATCTCTGTATAGGCCAGGAGGCGATCGCCGCGGGTGTCGCTCTCAATCTTAAGAAGGAAGATCTCCTCTTCAGCAATCACAGGGGGCACGGCCATTATCTTGCCAAAGGGGGAGACCTTAATGCCATGATGGCGGAACTCTACTGCAGGGAGTCGGGGTGTTCCAAAGGGAGGGGCGGGTCGATGCACCTTGTGGACACCGCGGCCGGGCTTCCGGGGTCTTCGTCCATAGTGGGAGGGGATATACCGGTCGCGGTGGGCGCGGCGCTCGCCATATCGATGCAGAAGAAGCCGCTCGTCTCAGCGGTCTTCTTCGGCGATGCCGCCACAGAGGAAGGCGTATTTTACGAGAGCGTTAACTTCGCCGTATTGAAGAAGCTTCCGGTCATATTTGTATGCGAGAATAACTTTTACTCCGTCTGTTCCCACCAGGGGAAACGCCAGGCGATAGATAATATATACGAGCGGCTGGAGAAGTGCGGTATCCCCGGTCACCGAGTCGACGGTTGCGATGCCATAGAGGCGTACCGGGTATCGAAGAGTTGTATCGACAGGGCCCGCTCGGGCAAGGGCCCTTCGCTCATAGAGTGCCGGGCCTACCGCTGGAGAGGCCATGCGGGCGCAGGCCCGGATTATAAGATGGGCCACAGGACGAAAGCGGAGCTTGACGGGTGGGTCAGGAAGTGCCCCATCAGGGCCTTGAGGTATATATTGTCAAAGGAGAGGGTGCTCTCCAAGGAAGAGCTTGACGGTATAGAGAGGTCGATAAAGAAAGAGATATCCGCGGCATTCGAATATGCCAGGAAGAGCCCTTTACCCAGAAAGGAAGAGGTCGGTAAGTACCTCTACAGCTGACTATGCCCTGGACGAAGATACTTTTAGAGAGGCTCGCCCCCGGACCGGAGATAGAGACCGGCCGGCCCGGTGACAGGAAGATGGCTTATTCCGAGGCGATCCGTGAAGCGTTCGACCAGGCGCTGGCGAACGATCCCAGGGTATTTTTGATGGGGCAGGGAGTGGATGACCCGACCGGCATGTTCGGCACCACGCTCGGCCTGCAGAAGAGATACGGAGAGGCCCGGGTCTTCGATACACCCCTGGCGGAGAACGGTCTTACCGGCGTGGCCCTGGGCGCCGCGCTTGGCGGCATGAGGCCCGTATATCTGCATAACCGTCCGGATTTCCTGCTCCTTGCCATGGACCAGATAGTCAACCATGCCTCTAAATGGAGCTACATGTTCGGCGGCGCCGTAAAGGTGCCGCTCGTCATATGGACCGTCATAGGACGGGGCTGGGGCTCTGCCGCTCAGCATTCGCAGGCCCTGCAGGGCCTCTTCATGCATGTGCCCGGCCTGAAACTTGTTATGCCTGCCACGCCATATGACGCAAAGGGCCTTCTCATAACGGCCATAGCCGATAATAACCCCGTCATCATAATAGAACACAGGTGGAATTTCAAGCAGCAGGGGTATGTTCCGAAAGAGCTCTATTCCGTCCCGTTCGGGAAAGGGGCGATAAGGCGCGAAGGGAAGGACCTGACCATCGTCGCCGCGTCATATATGGTCTCCGAGGCGATCAAGGCCTCCGACACGCTCTTCAGGGAGGATAAGATAGATGCGGAGGTGTTAGACCTCAGGACCCTCAAGCCGCTGGATGAGGAGATGATACTGCGCTCGGTAGGCAAGACGGGACGGCTCCTCGTCGCGGATACCGGCTGGAAGACGGGCGGTATCACGGCGGAGATAGCCGCCATCGTAGCCGAAAAAGGTTTTTCGTCATTACGCTCGCCGGTGAAGCGCGTGGCGTCCGAAGACGTCCCCACACCGTCGAGCTATGTACTTGAGGATGCGTTCTATAAAGGGGCAGGCGATATCGTGCGTGCCGCAAAGGAGCTGTTCATATGAAGAGATCGGGAAAGGCCAGGTCGATGAAGGTCCTTGTGACGGGAGGGGCGGGATATCTCGGTTCCATAATGGTCCCGGCGCTCCTCGGGGAGGGGCATGAGGTCACCGTCATAGATAATTTCATGTACAACCAGTCGTCCCTCCTTGACTGCTGTTATGATAAAGGTCTGGAGATAATACGGGGCGATGTGCGTGACAGGCAGCTTGTCCGGAACGCCCTTAAAAAGGCGGACGCCGTATTCCCGCTCGCATGTCTCACCGGCGCGCCGCTCTGCGCAAAGGACCCGACCGGCGCCCAGACGACGAACTTCGATGCCGTTAAGATGATCCTCGACCTCAGGGGGAAGGGCCAGAGGATAATATTCCCTACGACTAACAGCGGTTACGGCGTAGGGGAGAAGGATAAATTCTGTACCGAAGAGACACCTTTGAGGCCGACCTCGCTTTACGGGCGGCTTAAGGTGGAGATAGAGAAAGAGATACTGGCCAGGGGCAACGCGATCACGCTCCGCCTGGCCACCGCATTCGGCATAAGCCCGCGGATGCGCCTTGACCTCCTGGTGAACGACTTCACCTACAGGGCGGTGACCGACCGTTTCGTGGTCCTCTTCGAATCCCACTTCAGGAGGAACTATATACACACAAGGGACGTGGCAAGGGCGTTCATCCACTGCCTGAAGAACTTCGAAAAGATGAAGGATGAGCCGTATAACGTGGGCCTCAACGATGCCAACCTTACAAAGTGGCAGCTCTGCGAAGAGATAAAGAGACAGGTCCCCGATTTTCATTTCACCGAGTCGAAGATCGGGAAGGACCCGGATAAGCGCGATTATATCGTGAGCAACGAAAAGATAAAGAAGGCCGGTTTCTCCGCCTCGACGTCGCTCAAAGACGGTATAGGCGAGCTGATCAAAGGGTATAAGATAGTGCGCAGGAACCAGTTCTCGAACGTGTAACGCGCAGGTGTTCGGTATGAATGCAACGGATCTCATATTGATAAATCCATCCGCCGCCGGCCATATGCCGCGCCGGCTCGGCTCCTCGTTTTCGGCGATAGAGCCGCCGGTCGAAGCGGCCCTCCTGGCCTCTTTCGTGCGCGAGAGGGGCTTCTCCGTGAAGATAATAGACGCGGACGCGGAAGGATTGAGCGCCGCCCGGGTAGCCGTGATGGTAAATGGATCCGACCCGCTCCTGGTGGGGGTGGGTGCGATCGGGCCGAACCCGTCCGCATCATCCACTCCGAAGATGGAAGCGGCGCGGGCCGTCCTGAATACCCTGAGAGACGGCCGCTCTCCGGCCAGGACATTCCTTTATGGTATACACCCTTCCGCCCTTCCCGAGAGGACGCTCGGGGAAGAGTCGGTCGACTTCGTGGTGAGGGGAGAGCCCTTTTATACGGTAGCCCGGCTTCTGGAGATACTGAAGTCCGGAGGAGATGTCGCCGGCCACAAGGTGAGCGGCCTGTGGCATAAGGCCGGCGGCGCCGTCGTGCCGGGCGGGTGGGGTAAACTGGTCCGGGACCCGGACGAACTCCCGTTCGCCGCATGGGACCTTCTTCCCATGGCCGGGTACAGGGCGCATAACTGGCACTGTTTCGGCCGTCTCGCCGAACGCACACCTTACGCCGTAATATACACAAGTTTCGGATGTCCATTCAACTGCACGTACTGTAATATCCATGCCATGTACAACGGGAAACCGGGTATCCGTTTCCGCAGCCCGCTTAAGGTTGCCGATGAACTGGATATCCTGGTGACCAGGTATAAGGTGAAGAATGTCAAGATAGCAGATGAGCTCTTCGCGATAAAGGAAGGACGCGTCATCGAGCTATGCGATATAATAATAGGCCGCGGTTACGACCTTAATATGTGGGCCTATGCCAGGATAGATACTGTGACCGGGCGCATGCTGGAGAAGATGAAGCGAGCCGGGATAAACTGGGTCGCCTACGGCATCGAATCGGCCGACGAGGGGGTGCGGTCCGGGGTAGCCAAGGGTAAATTCGTACGGCGCGATATCGAAGAAGCCGTCCGCATCACCCATGATGCCGGTATCAATATAATAGGGAATTTCATATTCGGCCTGCCGGACGACGACCCGGCTACGATGCGCCGGACGCTCGATATGGCTAAAGGCCTTGACCTGGAATATGTGAATTTTTACGCCACCATGGCCTATCCCGGTTCAAAGTTATATGAAGAAGCGCTGAAGGACGGCTCCTGCCTCCCCGGATCGTGGTCGGGCTATGCCCAGATGGACCCGGGCGCTCTCCCGCTCTCCACCAGGCACATCCCGGGGACCGAGGTCCTGCGCTTCAGGGATGAGGCGTTCGCCGAATATTTTTCGGACCCGCGGTATCTGGGGATGGTGGAGAAGAAGTTCGGCCCGGAGACCCTGGCACACGTAAAAGAGATGTCGGCCGTGAGGGTGCCGAGACACCTGTACCCTGCGGAAGCGTCAAACGAAAGGATTCGAAGATGATCATAAGCAAGACCCCGTTCAGGATATCTTTCTTCGGCGGAGGCACCGATTACCCCGTATGGTACCATAATAACGACGGGGCGGTCCTGTCTACGACGATAGATAAATACTGCTATATAACATGCCGTTATCTTCCGCCTTTCTTTGAACACAAGCACAGGATAATCTATTCCCTCACCGAGCAGGTCCGGAGCGTGGCGGAGATAAAACATCCCTCGGTCCGCGGCTGCATGGAGTTCACAGGCATAGATGAAGGGATAGAGATACACCATGACGGTGACCTGCCCGCGCGCACGGGGCTCGGCTCGAGCTCTGCATTCACAGTAGGGCTTCTCAATTCGCTGTATGCGTTGAAGGGTATAATGGTGACCAAGGAGCGCCTGGCGAGAGATGCCATACATATAGAGCAGAAGGTATTAAAAGAGAATGTCGGCTCGCAGGACCAGATAGCGTCCGCATACGGGGGTTTCAACGTAGTGGAATTCAACGGCACGAACAGGTTCCATGTCCGACCCGTAACCATAGACGGGCCGCGGTTCGACGAACTGCAGGACCACCTGATGCTCTTCTTCACCGGCTTTTCCCGCAACGCCTCCGATATCGCGGCGGAACAGATCAAGATGACGCCCCACAAGGCGAAGGAACTTAAACGGATATACCAGCTGGTCAAAGAGGCCGTGGCCGTCATAAACAGCAGGCAGGACATAACCCGGTTCGGGAAGCTGCTGCACGAGAGCTGGCAGATAAAGCGCGACCTCACGCATAAGATATCGACCCCGGCCATCGATGATATATACGACGCGGCCCGCAAGGCCGGGGCCATCGGCGGCAAGCTCCTCGGCGCAGGCGGCGGAGGGTTCATGCTCTTCTTCGTCAGGACGAACGCCCGGAAGCGGGTGAAGGACCGGCTGAAGCACCTTTTGCACGTCCCTTTCAAGTTCGAAAACTCGGGAAGCCAGATAATATTCTACAGCCCGCCTTATAAGGCGAACGGGGCCGTAACGGGAAGGGGTTAGATAAATGGGAAGGGTGAAGATATGAGAGTATCGTTCGGTTCGATAGAGATCCCCCCGTATTCGAAGAAGCTGATAAGGGATATAACGGAGTCGGGGAGGGTCACGAGCGGCAGATACGTGAAGCGGCTGGAGGAGGAGTTCGCCTCCGTCATGGGCGTCAGAGAGGCGGTCGCCTTGAGTTCGGGCGGCGACGCGGACGCGCTGGCCCTCGCGGTGTTATACGATTTCGGCGCCGGGCGCGGGGATGAGGTCATAGTGCCGGCCCTGTCGTTCGTCGCGACCGGTAACGCCGTCCTGCAGGCCGGTTTCACGCCGGTATTCGTCGACGTCGAACGGGATACGCTGAATATCGACCCGGCAAAGATAGAGTCCGCCATAACGAAGAAGACGCGCGCGATAATGCCCGTGCACCTGATGGGCAAGCCGGCAAAGATGGACCCCATAAATAAGATCGCGAGACGCCGCGGCCTCGTGGTGATAGAGGATGCCGCAGAAGCGTACGGCACGGAATATAGAGGCAGGCCGGCCGGGACCCTCGGCGATATGGCCTGTTTCAGCCTGTACGCAGCCCATATAATAACGGCCATAGAGGGCGGGATGGTCGTCACCGATAACGCCAAATATGCGGAGATCATAAGGTCGTTGAGGGCGCACGGCAGGGCATGCAAGTGCAAGGAGTGCGTCCTGAACACGAAGTCCGCATATTGCAGGAAACGTTTCTATTACGACACGGATATCAGGTTCATATTCGAGAGGATAGGATATTCCAGCAAGATGAACGAACTTGAGGCCGCCGTAGGCCTCGGGCAGATCAGGAATTACAGGGCCATAATCAAAAAACGGAGGTCGAACCTCCTTTACCTGATGAAAGCGTTCGGGCAGTTCGAACCGTATCTGGCGACGTTGCACGAAGAAAGGCATGAGAAGATAGGCCCGCACGCCTTCGCGGTCATCATACGGGAAGGTTCGGGCATCAGGAGGGACGAGATGGTCTGTTACCTCGAGGAGAAGGGCATCGATACGCGCTCGTTATTCTCCTCCATGCCTACGCAGTGTCCCGGTTTCCGGTTCCTGGGCTATAGAACGGGCGATTTCCCGAATGCCGAGTATATCGGCAATAACGGTTTTCATATAGGTGTCCATCAAGGGCTGGATAAGAGGCATCTCGATCATTTTATCGGATGCGTAAAGGATTTTCTGAAAAAAAGGCCGAAATGAGACCGAAAGAGAAGGTATTCATTACAGGCGATAAGGAGATGGTACCGGACGCGCTATGGCGCGCATTCGGCAAAGGCGGTATGGATGTATCGCTTCGCGGCTATGCCGGCGCGGACTTCTCGGATAGAGGAGCTCTCCTGGACCTCTTCAGGCGCGAGAGGCCGGGATATATCTTCCTTACATCCGCGGTATCCGGGGGGATACAGGCAAACATATCGCATCCTGCCGAATTCCTGTATCAGAACCTCGAGATGCAGAACAGCGTTATCGAGGCGGCCCGCCTGGCGAAGGTGAGGCGGCTCTTCTTCATCGCCGCCTCATGCGTCTACCCGCGCAAATGCAGACAGCCGATAAGAGAGGAATATCTCATGACAGGTCCGCTTGAGCCGACCAATGAGGCGTACGCCATAGCTAAGCTGGCCGGCATAAAGATGTGCGGGGCCTACAACAGGCAATATGGCACCGATTTCATATCTCTGATACCGTCCAATCTGTATGGCCCCGGCGATAAATTCGACGCCGGGAGCTCGCATGTCATACCGGCATTGATAATGAAGATGTATGAGGCAAAACGGCGCAAGGATAAGAGCGTCGCGGTATGGGGGAGCGGAAGGCCCGAGAGGGACTTCCTGTATATAGACGATTTTGCGGACGCCTGCCTTTTCATTATGGATAAAGACGGCCTGCCGGAGGTAATGAACGTTGCAAGCGGGCTCGGGGTGACCGTCAGGCGCCTGGCCGGGCTCCTGAAGAAGGCAACCGGCTTCCGCGGTAAGCTGGAGTTCGATACCACAAAACCGGACGGCATGCCTAAAAAGGTTCTCGATATAACGAAACTGCGTTCGGCCGGATGGGTCCGGCGGACAGAGATCGGCGCAGGGTTGAAAAAGACGTGCCTGGACTACGGCAGGCGGTCTGGATAGGCGTTCAATGATAAGGACGATGAAGGTGGGCGGGATAATACAGGCCCGCATGAGCTCTAAGAGGTTCCCGGGAAAGGTATTATATCCCATATGCGGCAAGCCGATGCTCGGATATCTGGTGGAACGCCTGTGCCATTCCCGTCTTCTCGATATCGTGGTAGTCGCTACGTCGCTGGACCCAAGCGACGATCCGATAGTATATTTTTGCAAGAAGACCGGTGTGGAGTGCCACAGGGGGCCCCTGCATGATGTCGCCGGCCGTTTCAAAGAGGTGATCATCAAGCTGGGGCTGGACGGTTTTCTGCGCTCCACGGCAGACAGCCCGCTCCTCGATCAATGGCTCATAGATAAGGCCGTCGAGATATTCCGCGCGGGCACTTTTGAGATAGTCACGAACGTCCTGGAACGCACTTATCCGGCGGGACAGTCCGTGGAGGTGCTCAAAAGCGATATATTCATAAAGGGATACGGCAGCATGAGCCGGCTTGACGATTTTGAACATGTGACTAAATTCTTCTACGATAACCACGATGACTACAAGATATATAACATACATTCCGGTAAAGATCATAGCGGCATACAGTTATCTGTGGATACCGCCCCGGATATGGATACCGTCACCTATATTATCTCGCGCATGAAGAAGCCGCACTGGGAATACAGGATGGAAGAGATTCTCAATATGGCAGAGGGATACAAAATCGAAAAGGAACGCTCCGGGCGGCACGGGAAAGGCAGTGATATATGAAGGTAAAAAGGGAAGCGGGAGAATTCCCGGGGAGGGTGGAGATCGAACTTTCCGGCACATGTAACCTCAACTGTACCTATTGCCCCAGGAAGTATATGGGGGGCCTCAACGGGTTTATGCCGCTCGAATTATATGAACGGCTTATAGACGAGATGTCCGCGTATCCTGATACCGTAGTGGTCCTGCACAGGAGGGGGGAGAGTTTATTGCATCCCCGTTTCATAGAGATGTGCGATTATATAAAAGGCAAATTCAAAGAGGTCCAGATAGCCACGAACGCCACCCTGCTCGACGACGCTAAATCCAGGGCCATTATAGATGCTATAGATTTCATCTCCTTCAGCATAGACGTGCCGGAGATATTCGATAAGACGCGCATCCCCGCCAGGTACGCCGACGTCGAATCGCGGATACTCCGTTTTCTCGATATGAATAAAGGCAGGGTGCTCACCCAGGTATCCATGGTGAAGACGACCGAGACCCCGTCCGTTAATCCGGAGAGATTCAAGAAGATATGGACGGGCAAGGTCAACAGGATAAGGATATACGAAGAACATTCGAGGGACGGTAAATTCGGCTCGCTCATAAAGAAGAGAGAAAGCAGAATGCCGTGCGTGATGCCTTTTTACGAGCTCCTCGTATATTTCGACGGCTCTGTGGGAAGGTGCAACCATGACTGGAACGGCGAGCCGATGGGGAACCTGAACGGGATGTCCATAGGGGAGCTCTGGAGCAGCGCCCGTTATGAGGCCCTGCGCGCCCAGCACCGGGACCTGAACATAACCGATGAGGTATGCAGGGGCTGTGATTCATGGTATGCCGAGGTGCGCGTACAGGGAACAGGGGAGACAGTGGAATGAAGAGAAAAAAATTCCTGCCGCTTTCGAAGCCGCTCATCACCTCCGCCGAGATAGACGCGGTCTCATCGGTATTGAGGTCCGGGTACCTTACGACCGGTCCGAAGGTAGAAGAATTTGAAAAGGGAGTGGAGAAATATCTGGGCGGCTCGGTGCATGCGGTCGCCCTGAACTCCTGCACCGGCGGGCTGTTCCTGGCCCTTAACGCCTGCGGCATAGGCCCGGGCGACGAAGTTATAGTGCCCACCTGGACGTTCGCGGCGTCTGCGCACGTGGTAATATGGACGGGCGCAAAACCGGTACTGTGCGATGTCGACGAAGGGTCCCTCAATATAGACGTCCGCAGGATGAAGGAGCTGATAAGCGCCAGGACAAAGGCGATAATGCCGGTGCACTTTGCCGGTTACCCCTGCGAGATGGATGAGATAACGGCCGTTGCGCGGAGGCGCGGCATGGTCGTCATAGAGGACGCGGCGCATGCCATCGGGTCCGTATATAACGGCAGAAAGATAGGCACGATCGGGGACGCCACGGTCTTCAGTTTTTACGCGACTAAGAACCTGGCATGCGGAGAGGGCGGGATGGTCGTCTCAGAGGATGAAAAGATGATAGAGCGGATCAGGAAGGCGAGCTACTTCGGCATCGATAAAGAGGCGTTCAGCCGCTACCGTAAGGCCGGGAGATGGTATTATGAGATAGAGGAGCTCGGCTACAAATATAATATGGACAGCATACATGCCGCCATCGGGATAGTGCAGCTAAAGAAACTTAACGCCATGAGCGGACGCAGGCGCCGTATCGCCCGCCTTTACAGGGCGCACCTTGACGACAGGATACGCTTCATGACGGACGGGGACGGGCACTACCATACGTACCACCTCTTCCCGATCCGCATAGACAGGCGCATAATAGGCCGTAACGACTTGATCGAGAAGCTGAAAGAGAGGAATATAGGGGCGGGCGTCCACTTCATACCGCTGCACCGTCATCCCTATTACAGGAGTTTTGTAAGGCCGGGAGAGTTCCCGGTAGCCGATAAGGCGTATGAGGAGATCATTTCCATCCCGATGTTCGCCGGGATGTCGGACGGCGACGCATGGTATGTGATACGTACGATAAACGATATATTAAAAAGGAGATGATGATATGACGCTGCGGGATATTTTGAAGACGAAGACGGTATCTGTATGGGGCGTAGGGTATCTCGGGTATACGTCCATGCTTGCATTACAGCAGGGTGGATTCGACATCGTGGCCTATGACCTTCACCGGCACCAGCTGGAGAAGATGAAAGGCGGGGACTATCCCGACAAGGAGCAGGCGGCCGTATGGTCGCGCGTGAATTATCTCCCGAAACTGGACCGCGATAAGATAAAGATCGCAAATAGCCCGGCAGGGCTCTTCAGATCTTCGTCTATCCATATAATAGCCATGTCCGAATTCCGCGAGACGACCAAAGGCGATAATATGGTTAAGCGCATGGCGGCGATATTTGCGGCAAATCTCAGGAAGGGAAGAACGGTCCCGCTCGTCATATTCGAATCTACGTCCGTGCCGGGACACATCGAAGAGAATTTTGTGAAACCGCTCGCTGCGCGCGGCATCAGATGTTCCAGGGATTATTACCTGGGGGCGATATTCAGGCCCGATTGGACCACGGAGGCCTTCATGAACCGTAAAGGCAAGCTCCCGATAGCCGGCCACTGTCTCAAAGGGCTGGCCGCGGTAAAGAGGCTTACCGAATATCTGGGGATACGGACCATAGAGCTTGACGGCATAAAGGAAGGAGAGATATATATCAACTCGATGAACGCCATACAGGTGGTCGTAAGCGACTTCCTGCGGCAGCTGGTGCTGGGTTATCCCTCGGTGAACATAAAGAAGATCTCCGAGCGTCTCTTTAAAAATATATCTTTCGACGATTGCGCGGTGAACATAGGCTCCGGCGGCGAAAAGGAGACGTTCGCGATAGATAACCTGATAAGAGGCAGCGAGAGCCAGGAAGCCCTGGCGCTTCTCAAGGAATTCCAGGATTCCGGCATCTCCTCGGTGCTCAGTTACGCGGAATATATAGTACGGCACGGATATAAGAGCGTTGCGATGCTGGGGATAACATACAAGGGGAACCAGAAAGATGTCGTCCTCTCCCCGTCGTTGACGCTCGCGGATTACCTTTTGAAGAACTCGGTGCGTGTCTGGCTGAACGACCCTTTCTATTCCAGTAAAGATATCGTCAAGCTCGTAAAGGGCGCCAGGGCCGCAGATTTTCCGGACGGCGTCTTTGATGCCGACGTCGTGGTGGTTTCGTCCGATCATAACCAGTACAGGTACCTCTCGCAGGAGCGCCTGGACGGTATAAAGAAGAAGACGCGGCTCGTGATCGACAATATCGGCGTATGGTCGCATCTCAAGTTCGACGGCGGGATATATCATCAGGTGGGAGACGGCTCCCTCAACCTTCTAAAATGACAATATGTGCGGCATAGCCGGGTTCGTTTCGACGGACCCCAAATACAATTCTAAGAAGATCGTCCGGGATATGCTCTCGAGCATCAGGCACAGGGGGCCCGATCAGGACGGCGTTTATAAGAAAGACGCCTTCACCATCGGCACGGTGCGCCTCAGCATAATAGACACGGATAAGCACGTCATCCCTTATAAGACGCCCGACGGGGCAGTCGCCATCGTCTATAACGGCGAGATATATAATCACGAAGACGTGCGGAGGTCGCTCGGCGGACGCTATCCTTTCGATACGAAGTCCGACGCAGAGACGGTCCTTTACAACTACGTGGAGAAGGGGGTCTCGTCTTTCGGAGATTATAACGGCATGTACGCCTTCGCGATATACGACGCCAGGAAGAGGGAGCTTTATGTCGTCCGCGACAGGGCCGGCGAGAAGGCGGTCTATTACACCCTTCAGAAGTCCTTCTTCGCGTTCGCCAGCGAGATCAAGGCCCTGTGCGCTCTCCGCGAGCCGGTCTTCAACGAAGGATGCCTTTCCTACAAGGCATATGAGTTCAATACCGGGGAGGAGACCGTATTCAAGGACATATATGCCCTGATGCCCGGCGAATACCTGAGCGTCAACGGAAAACTCGATGTGAAGAAGCATGCGTACTGGAAGATATGGGACAACCTGATCGATGTGCCGGACAACCTCAGGAAGATCGAGTCCCGGCTCAGCGACCTGATAGTGGATTCCATAGAGCTCCGTACGCGGAACAGGGTCCACAGCTACGGCACCTTCGTCTCCGGCGGCGTGGACAGCGCGCTGGTGGCATGTATCGCCAGGCCCGATCATATATACACATGCCATTACGAGGTGGACGGCTATGACGAGCTCCCGTATGCCGAGCTCGTCGCCAGGAAGATAAAGAAGAAGCTCATCGTGGTCAAACCAAGGCCGGAAGACTTCGAAAGGACCCGCAGGAAGATCATATATCACCTCGACACGCCGTGTACCTGGACGAGCTTCAGTTTATGGATGCTGCTGGAGAGGGCCCACAGGGATATAAAGGTCGTCCTCTCAGGCGACGGCGCCGACGAGATATTTGCCGGCTATTACCGTTATCATCTGCTGCACCACGACGAACAGATAAGGGACCTGAAGGCGCTCGAGAGATACTCTTATCTCATAGACCGTTACTACGGTTCTCCCGTGGAGCGTTACGTGAAGCTGGTGAACCGCTGTGAGAACCGTTATGACAGGAAGGTGTTGAAATACCTTGAAGATACGGTGGGGAGATACTTCTCCAGGGCGGGGCATCACTACATTCACGCTATGGGGATGACCGATTTTTATACTACGATGCAGGAGCTGATGCAGTTCGCGGACAGGATAAATATGGCATTCAGCGTCGAGAACAGGTCCCCCTTCCTTGACCACCGCCTCATCCAGTATGCCTTCAGCATGCCTCAGAAGTACAAGATACGGAACGGGGTGACCAAATGGATCGTGAAGCGTATCGCAAAGAAGTTCATACCGCGCGAGATAATAGAAAGGGTGGACAAGAGGGGCTTCAGCGCGCCGGTCAACCACTGGTTCGGGTGGGGAAAGAAGGGCACATACGACCGGAGCGAATACAGGAAACTCGTCTTCAATGATTGGGCAGATGTCTTCGGCGTGAAGGGATCAGGCGGGGGCAGGGACAGATGAAAGTCGTCATCATCGATTACGGCCTCGGTAATATAAGGTCCATAGCCGGCGCGCTCAGGAAATTGGGGCACGACCCCGTCGTCTCGCGGAGCGGCGATGACCTGGCGGCGGCCGACCGGCTCATACTGCCGGGGGTCGGCGCTTTCGGCGACGGCATGAAGAACCTGCGGGAGTTCGGCCTTGTCGAGCCGCTCGCGCGCGAGGTGCTCGGAAAAGGGAAGCCGATCCTCGGCATCTGCCTGGGTTCGCAATTGATGGCGAGAGAAAGCGAGGAGTTCGGCCGCCACGAGGGGCTGGGGTGGTTTGACGCATCGGTGATCAGGATAGAGACGGCGGGCAAGGATCTCAGGATACCGCACGTAGGATGGGATAGCCTGATAAAGGTGAGGGAGGACGTCCTCTTCGACGGTATACCGGACGATGCCCTGTTCTATTACACGCACAGTTACCATGTCCGATTCAGGGACCGCGCCCCGGTGATAGGTGAATGCGAATACGGCGTCCGCTTTACCGCGGCGTTCAGCCGCCGCAACATATACGGCACGCAATTCCACCCGGAGAAGAGCCAGCGTTACGGGCTCGTACTCCTGGAAAATTTTTTAACCAAGGTACGCTATGCTGAAGAAACGGCTAATCACGGTATTGACGTTCAATAACGGGGTGCTCTTCCGCACCAGGAATTTTCATCCCGATTACCGCTATACGCTAAATTTTGTGGACGCGTGGTCCGTGGACGAGATCGTGGTGCTGGATATAACACGCGAGAGCATGGGGGAGAAGCCCAATTTCTACAATATCGTCACGCAATTTGCGGACAGGTGTTTCGTGCCGCTCGCCGCAGGCGGAGGCGTAAGGAGTGTCGAAGATTTCAGCACGCTCCTGAGGCTGGGCGCAGATAAGGTAGTTATAAACACAGAGGCGGTAAGGCGTCCGGAGTTCATACGGGAGGCGGCCGGCCTCTTCGGCTCCCAGTGCGTGGTCGTCTCCATAGACGCCAGGAAGACGGGTACGGGGGCCTACGAGGTATTTACGGATTTCGGCACAAGGCCTTCCGGCCTCGACCCTGTCGAATGGGCGAAAAAGGCCCGGGACCTCGGCGCCGGCGAGATAATGGTGACATCTATAGATAAGGACGGCTCGCTGGAGGGGTACGATAACGACCTGAACCGCACGGTCTCGGAGGCAGTCGATATACCGGTGCTCGTCTCCGGAGGCGCAGGCAAATGGCAGGACTTTGTGGACGGCTTCGAAAAGGGCAAGGCGACGGCGGTCTGCACGACAAATATATACCATTTTACGGAAACGAGCATCAAGAGCGCGAAGGTCTATATGAGGCGGTCCGGCATAGAAGTGAGGATATAGGTTTCGGGGAGGATATATGAAAGAGGGCTTATATAAAGGTGCAGAAGGTGAAAGAGGCGCGAGGCGGGTGGCCTATTGCAAAAGATGCCTTATGCCCAATACGCGCCCCAGGATAATATTTGACAAAGAGGGTGTATGTAATGCATGCAGGAACGCAGATACGAAATGGGAAGATGTCGACTGGGATGCGCGGAGAAAGGAATTTGAAGGGCTCCTGGACCGTTACAGGTCGAAGGACGGCTCATGGGACTGCGTAGTCCCGTGGAGCGGGGGCAAGGACTCCAGCTCGATCGCCTACCGCCTGAAATTTGAATTCCATATGAACCCGCTCCTGGTGACCTTCTCTCCGCAGGTGCCCAATGAGGTGGGGAGCGCCAACCGCGAAGCCCTCATCCAGGCGGGCATGGACCATATATTCTTCCGGCCGAATCAGAAGGTCCACAGAAGATTGGCGAAGAGGTTCTTTGTGGAGAGGGGTAATCACAAGGTGCCGTGGGATGCAGGCGTGAACACCATCCCGGTCATCGCGGCGGTGAAGTTCGGGATCCCTCTCATATTCTACGCAGAACACGGAGAGAGCGAATATGGGGGAAAGCTACTGAAAGAAGATTCCAATAAGATGAGGGATTTTACGGAGGTCATAGAACATCAGATAGGCGATGATCCGAGGAACTGGATAGACGAAGAGATAACGCTGAACGACCTGGCACCGTATATATATCCCGATGTCGGCTCTATGAAAAAGGTCGGCGTGAAGGCGCTCTATTTTGCCTACTTCTTTAAATGGAGCAGCTACAGGAACTATCTCTACATAAAGGATAAGTTCAACTTCAGGACGTGCGCCGAGGGCAGGACCGAAGGGACCTTCACCGACTTCGACTCTCTCGACGATAAATCGGACAACCTCTACTATTACATGCAGTACATAAAGTTCGGATTCGGCAGGGCGGTCCGGGATGCCAGCCGCATGATACAGAATAAACAGCTGTCGAGGAGCGAGGGCCTGGAGCTTGCCCGTAAATACGACCACGAGTTCCCGGCAAGGTATCTCAAGGAGATGCTCGAGTACCTCATGCTCACAGAAGAGGAATTCAACGATATAACGGACAGGCACAGGAATCCCGAGATATGGACAAAAGAGAACGGCCAGTGGAAACTCCGGTATCCCCTGGAATAGAAGGAGCTCAGATGGATTTTAAGGAGAGGGTTAAGCGGAGGAACGGCTTTGACGCCAGCGTCGTATACGGGACGAAGAAGTTCAACCTCCTGACGGGCCGCGATAAGCACCTGGACCACCGCAAGGCCAGCGACGACCGGTGGATAGACCCGAAGACGGGCATGATAGCAGACAAATTTGCCGAACGGCGGCCGTGCCCCTTATGCGGCATGACAGAGTCCGAAACAATATTCGTGAAGAGCGGTTTCCCTCACGTGAGCTGCAGGTCCTGCGGGCTTGTCTACGTCAACCCCATATTGAACGGGGAAGAATACTCCAAGCTGTGGACGATGGAAGATTCCTGGGAGGCGGTCCTGGAGAGCGCCGAACAGGTCAGGATGCAGACACTCGAGGCCGCGTACAGCCTCGACATAGCGGAGCTCTATATGAAGGGGAAAGGCCGGATATCGGTATGCGACGTCGGGTGCGGCCCCGGCACATTACTTACCGAGGCGGCGAGGCGCGGTTATTACGCCTTCGGCGTGGAACCTAATACGAAATGCCACGGCCTCCTGGATAAGAAGGGGATAGCGTACACGAAAGAGTTCTTTCCCCTGAAGGCCGGCATCAAAGAGCGGTTCGATTGCATCTTTCTCCTGAACGCCCTCGAGCATATGCATGACCCTGTCCGGATCGTTGAGGAGGCGAAGAAACTGCTCAAGCCGTCAGGCCTCATCTACATATCCGTCCCCTGTATAGATGCCCTGGTGAACAGGGTGATGCATGAGAAGGCGGGCGTCTTCGGCGGCCATTCGCACATACAGTTCTTCAGCATAAAGACCCTCTCCATGCTTCTGGATAAGACGGGTTTCGAGATGCTGGAGTACGAGACGATCATAACGGAGCTCGGCGTCATAAAAAATTACATGAGCTTCAGGGACCCGTATTTCGGGGAAGGTCCGGATGGGCTCGATTTCCTTACGCCGGAGCTGATCTATAAGAATCATATGGCCAGAAACCTTAATATGGTGGGACGGTTGAAATAGATGAAGAGTAAAAAGAGGGTATATATAATCGCCGAGGCGGGGATAAACCACAATAACTCCCTCGATAACTGTTACGGGTTGATCGATTCGGCCTCCGACGCCGGGTGTAATGCGGTGAAGTTCCAGTTCTTCACCGCCAGGGGTCTATATCCGCGCTCCGCGGGTAGATTGAACTGGCGCGACGGATCGAAAGGTTATAGTTACGATATATACAGCGCCGTTAAGTCATTTGAGCTACCCCGGCGCTGGATCGCCGACATTATGAGATACAGCCGGAGGAAGGGGATAGATTTCCTCTCTTCCGTGTCTGATGCCAGGGGGGCGGACGAACTGGTCCGCCTCGGGGTGAAGATGATAAAGATCCCCTCCTATAGCGTTACCAACCTTCCGTTGTTAGACCATTGCGCGCGTCTCGGCCTGCCCATGATAATGTCCACCGGCGGGGCGTCTCTCGGGGAGGTCGAAGAGGCGGTGAGGACGGTCAATGCGTACCATAATAAGCTCTCGATCCTGCACTGTTCCATAAAATATCCTACCGAACCGGGTGAATGTAACCTCGGGGTGATCGTGACGTTACGGTATGCGTTCCCTTATAACAGGATAGGGTATTCCGACCATACGGCTGAAACTTCCTCCGCGCCGGTCCAGGCGGTCTACCTTGGTGCCGATATAATAGAGAAGCACATCACCCTCGACAGGCACATGAAGGGGCCCGATCACTTTTTTGCGCTCGAGCCGCGCCAGCTGAAAGAGATGGTGTGCGCCGTCCGTGATGCGGAGAAGGACCGGGCAAAGGGCAATATGGTCTTCGACCGCAAAATGTACGGTTCATCCGCCAAGGTGACATTCGCGCATGAGCGATACCTGAGGGATTTCTGCTATCCCGGTCTATTCGCGCGTAAATGCATCAAAAAAGGCGAAAGGATACTCTTTAGGGACCTCAGTATACTAAGGCCCGGCAAGAAGGGCCGCGGCCTGGAACCCAGATACCTCTCCCTCTTCAAAAGATACAAGATCCGCGCGGCAAGGGATATCGCCGAAGAGGAAGAGATAAAGTGGGAGAGTATCTTCGATGCATAAGATATTGATGCGGGCCGATGCGGATGCGAAGAGCGGGACCGGAGACCTGTTCTCTCTACTCTCTTTTTCGGAATACCTGACCGGTTGGAAGCGGTATTTTGTGACTAAGGATACGAAAGAGGCCAGGGCCATCTTGAGTAAGAACGGCGTCCGGGACGTCCTGTATATACCGCGCACAGTATCGATAGGCAAAGAGATAGACCGCATGAATCGTATGATAGATGCCGAGAAGATAGATGCCGTCCTGATAGAGATAACGGCAGCGGATACCGCCTCCTATAAGGATATTGCGGCGCCATACAGGGCGTGCGTCGACTTTTATGGTAAGGTGCCGCGCGGGTTCGACCTGGTGATAAACTGGGATACGTACGCTGAAAAATTATACGACCGGCGGGAATATCCGGGGACCCGTTTTCTACTCGGCCCTGAATATGCGTTCCTGAGGAGAAGCGTAGCCGGGAAGGCAAATAGCGCAATGAGACGGCCGGGGAAGACAAAGAGGGCGAAGAAGGTGCTGATATTCTTAGGGGGGTTCGACGAATTTGATTTTACGTTAAAAACGGTTAAGGCGCTCGAGAAGATGGATGCCGGGCTCGAACTGAATATAATACTGGGCGCCGGATATAAAGGCGAAAGGGATCTATCGTCTTACCTCAGCCATTCCGGTTTCTTTAAATACCGCATACGTCGGAATATCGGGAATATGCCTGCGGAATACGGGAGGAGCGACCTCGCCATAATCGCCGGGGGCTTGAGCATCTTCGAAGCGGTTGCCCTGAAAGTGCCGGCCGCGGTCATAGCGACTTACGGGCACCAGGTAAAGCGCAGCTTATTCTTCGAGAAAACCGGATCTGCCATATATCTCGGTTTCAGGCGTATCTCCGTTCCGAAACTGAAGAGGGCGGTCTCCGGATATCGTTTTACACCTTTCAGGGAAAGGATACTGACCGGGAAGATACCGGGTATAATAGATGAAGGACTTAACGATAACAGATAAAGGGAATCGGCTCAGGTTTAAATTCCTGGACTGGGATACGCGCTTCTTCGGCGTCAACTCTTTTACGCTGGATGCGCGCGGCCTTGTCCTGAGACCTGATTCCGGCCGTTTCCTCGCCCGATCTCTCCGTTCGCTCAAGGGACCTTCTTTCGTCACAGCCAAGATACCGGATGACGCGCCGCGACATGTCATAGATCTCTTATCCGACGCAGGTTTCAGATATATGAACACCGAAGTAACGCTGGAATATGTCCGGCGCCCGGAAGACGGCCTGACGGGCCGGATACCCGGCGGCCTTTCGATAGAGAAGGCCTCCGTGATGCCTCGCGATGCGTACCTCTTAGGAAAGGAGTTCAGGCTGACCCGTTTCCACATGGACGAAAATATAACGCGCGCTAAGAGCGACGGCGTATGGACGGAGTATATCAAAAATTTCCGGCCGGGCAGGGCAAGCCACGTCTTCATCGCAAAGGCCCGACACGAGACCGCGGGCATCATACTCGTCAACCGATCCGCTCAAGAAGGGGAGTACGTCAATAACCTCTTCTTCGTTGCTATCAAGAAGAAGTTCAGGGCCAAAGGCGCAGGAAGGGCCCTCATCAGGCGCTCCCTTAAATGGTGCGCCGGCCAGGGCGGCACCGTTACCGTGGGCACGCAGGCGAACAATGTCGGAGCGCTCAATTTCTATATGAAGAACGGTTTTACGAAAGTGCGCGGCACGAAGACGGTCCTGCACAGGTGGAGCGGACGATAAAGATGCGGACAATAATATTCCTCGATTACTTTGAAGACCTGTCCGACGCGGTGCCTGTCATAGAGAAGACCTGCCGCCGTCTGGCTTCGAAACCTCTCCTCGTCTCCTCGAACTTCGATAATAGCGCGCTCTCCGAGCGCCTGGGCCTCGAGATCGTTTACTTCGACGACCTCTTATCCCAGGGCGATTACGATCTTATGGATGAATATGTTTACGGCATGGCGAAGACGTGGCATGCCTCGTTACCTGAGAGGGAGGGGCTCACCGTTCATAAAGGCATCTCGTTCGGCGTTATAGGGGAGGAGAGGGCCCAGCGTTTATTCACGCCCTCCATAAAAAATCTCCAGATAGTCCTGAATATGGCAGAAAGGTTCCGGCCGGATAAGATAATATTGGCGGGCGAGAGGGATATCTTCTCGGGCCTCGTCTCTTTTATAGAGAAGAACCTCCGGATCCCCGCTGAATTCGTTGAGGTGCGGAAGAAGAGGGACTTATGCGGCGATACTAAACGGTTCGTTGCAGACCTGCTTTCGGAGATGGTCGATATATTCATAAGGAATAAGTCACTGCGCCGGCCGATCAAAGGGGATATCCTTATTGACGCGCGCCTTTCGCCTGAGCTAAAAGGCCTCGGGAAGAGGCACCGTCTATTCCGTTATCTTATGGAGAAGGGTCTGCGTGTAAGGTGGCAGCTTATCGTGAAGGAGAGGGTGCTATTCGCCCCGGTCCTGGAAGACGGCATGATCGCGAAGATCAAGGGCCGCCGGTTGCGTATCTACTGGCGTTCGGCGAAGGATGACAGGAAATTCCGGGACAGTTTTATCTATAAAGGATTTTCCATATGGGATGTGGTCGAAAGGCCTATAGAGGAACTGGTATTGAACGATTTCGCGGCCATCAGCGATAATATGGTCTTCCTCGAAAAGTTCTATAAAGCGCTGAAACCCCGCGTTGTCGTGCTGCGGGAGGCGGTGAGGATGCCTGAGAAGACGATCGTCTCTGCCGCCGGACTTTCCGGGGCGCGGACGTTCGTGGTCCAGCATGGGCTCCTCGCAGAGAGGTATGTATATACCAGGCTCTTTTCCGACCGGATAGCATTATGGGGCAGCTCCGGTATAGAGTGGTACGGGAGATACGGGAACGACACCTCAAGATGCGTCGTCACGGGAAAACCCGGCCACGACGCGCTGTATTCGAGGATGCGCGACGGGTCATTGAGCGCCGGAGGCGGTCCTCAGAAAGATCCCCGGGCCGCGGAGACGATACTTTATGTGCCGAGCTACTTCAAGGATATAAAATGGCTTCATGGTGTATTCTACCCCTACGATTCGGAATATGTCTCCATGGACGCGATCACGGCGGCCATGCGCCATTTTCCCGATAAGCGACTCGTCATAAAGGTGCACCCTTTCGATCCCGTGGATATTGATAGATTCACAACTTCCAGGCTGCGAGGCCTCGGTAACGTGACTGCGGTGAAGAATGCCGATATCCTGAAACTGATAGCGGAGAGTTCCCTGGTGATAACGTCCCTATTCTCCTCTTCCGCCCTGGATGCCGTCATATTGGATAAGCCGGTGATAGCGCTGAACGTATATAAGCGTGAGGACCTGGTGCCCTTTGTCAAATACGGCGTCGCGCTCGGGGCCAAAAATTCCGAAGAATTAAAGGGTGCGATAAGCCGAATACTGGGTGACGCGAAGACGCGGGAAGGGCTTGCCGCGAACCGCCCGCAATTTATACGCGATTACGCTTATGCGATCGACGGAAAAGCGACGGAAAGGGTCATGAACGAAATAGAAAAATTTATCTCCGAAGCCATATGAAGATACTATTGATAAACCCGCTCTGCAGATTGCCGTTCATGCTCCCGCTCGGTCTTGGTTATATAGCGAGCGTAGCCAGGAACGAAGGGCATAGCGTCAACTTGCTCGATATCAACGGGTTCGGATATTCCGAAGGCCGGGTAGAGGCGGCATTGAAGTCGTCCGAGTTTGACATCGTAGGGATAGGCGGGCTCACCTCTACCTATAGATATGTCAAGTGGCTGGCGCGGACCATCAGGCAGATGAAACCCGGCGTCAAGATAGTCGCAGGCAACATGGTTGCCACCGCCCATCCGGAGCTGTTGCTCGCCAGGAGCGATGTCGATATCGCCGTTATAGACGAAGGGGAGACGACTTTCAGGGAGCTATGCGCGGCGATAGAACGCGGCACGGACCTGAAGGCGGTGGACGGGATCTTCTTTAAGGAGAATGGGGCCATAGTCAAGACAGGGCCGCGCTCGAGGATAACAGACCTCGACTCGTTGCCGTTCCCGGCATGGGACCTCTTCCCTATGGAGACATATCTGAATAACTCCACGCAGTCCGCCGCGACCTTCGGCCTCAGGTCCATAAATATATCGTCGGTAAGAGGGTGCCCATACGACTGCGTATTCTGTTCGCGCCCTTTCGGCACCAAGGCCTACGCGCGGTCCGCCAAGAGCATAGTCGGCGAGATGAAGGAACTGCGAGAGAGGTACCGCGTGGATTTTATAGATTTTTCCGACGATCTTTTTATGTTGAACGAGAAGCGGATAGGGGAGTTCTGCGATCTTCTCGTAGCGGAAGGGTTGGATCTCAGATGGGGCGCTTCGGGGAGGGTGAACCTCGTCAATGATCGTATCTTATCGAAGATGCATAAGGCCGGCTGCGCCGAACTCTCTTACGGCTTTGAGAGCGGCAGCCAGGAGATGCTCGACAGGATGGGGAAGAGGGCCACCGTGGCCCAGGCGGAAGAGGCGGTCGCGGCTACGAGGAAGGCCGGCATACGCGTCACAGGGTCTTTCATATTCGGCATGCCGGGAGAGACCGGAGATACCATAAAAGAGACGCTCGGGTTCATAAAACGGACGCGGCTTCCCCTGTACCGTTTTTTCTACGCCACGCCTTATCCCGGCACAAAGTTATATGAGATAGCGAGAGAGATGGGACGACTCCCGGCCGATGAAGACCGTTATCTGGAAAACTTGGGAGAGATGCGTACCACTTTCCTGGTCAACCTGACCGATTTTCCGGACGAAGAGCTGGTGAGGTTAAAGAACGGGTCGGAAGCGATCGCCAGGAAGAACCTGCCTCTTTCCGTTAAATTAGAACTCTTTACGGAAGATTGGCAGAGACGTTATATAATCGTCCGCCGCAGCATAAAAGATTCAGGCCTCATCGCTACACTTAAGAAGATATATTCAAAGGTCCTGTTAAAGGTTAAGAGATGAGCAAGACCAAAAAGTTTTTCAAAGACGTCGTATTCTATTCGGGGAGCAACCTTCTCGCGAATATCATGAACTTCATCACGGCCATAGTGGTGCGCAAGATATTACAGCCGGCCTTGATGGGGCTCTATAACGAGATAATGCTTATCTTCGACTATGCCCAGTATTCGCACCTTGGTATAATCAATTCCCTCGATAAGGAGCTGCCGTACCTCTACGGCAAGAAGGACTACGGCCAGGTGGAGCGGGTCAGGAACATCGGTTTCACCGTATGCCTGATGGTCGTCGCCAGTATAAGCGCAGGCATCCTGATCGCCTCCTTCTTCGTGAGGTCGGCCGACATGCTCCTCCTGAACGGCATCCGCATCGTATCTATCCTGATAGTGGCGCGGCTCATCGGCTCGCTCTATGTAGTATTGAACAGGTCTAAACACGAATTCGCGGTGATCAGCAAATACACAATGCTGGTGGCCGCGCTCGACCTGGTGCTCAAAGTGGTCCTGATACTGAAATTCGGATTGTACGGCCTCCTGTGGGCGTCCGTCATCACGGCGTTAGCAGGGCTCATATATTTTTACGCGGCCAGCGGAGAGCGTTTCAGCTTCTTATTTGACTTCGCAGTGCGCGATATCGCGCGTCTTCTCAAGATAGGTTTCCCGATATTCCTTACCGGGTTCGTATTCATGACATTGACCAACATAGACCGGATAATGATCCTGCGCCTCCTCGATACCGAGAAGCTCGGTCTTTACACGATAGGGCTGATGGTGAACGTATATATAGTGCAGCTCCCCAACCTCGTATATGCGGTCATATTCCCGCGTTTCTACCAGGCGTACGGGGAGAGGCAGAACATATTCGAGATAAAGGACCTCTTCGTCAAGCCGACGCTAGTATTCGCATATCTATTCCCGGTATTGATAGGCGGCGTGATCCTCATCCTGCCGCTCCTTGTGCACTACATATTGCCCGCTTACGCGCCGGGCCTCTTCCCGGCGTATCTATTGCTGCTGGGCTCTTTCTTTCTAGCCCTGGTGAATATGCCCGGCTATCTCCTGGTGGTCCTGGATAAGCAATTCAGGATGGTGATGATCTCCGGCGCATGCGTAGCTTTAAGCATCTTCTTTATCTATATAGCGGTGCGCAGATTCAACCTCGGCCTGGCCGGGGTCGCTATAGGGGCATCGCTGGCCTATCTCTCATACACGAGCGCCCTCATCTCTTACGCATTCACCCACTATACGAAGAAGGTATCGGAGCACGTCCGGTTTTTAGCCGAGTTGTACATGCCCCTCGTGTGGGTCATCGCCATGCTCTTCATCGTGCGGGCGTTCAGGACGGATGTCTCCGGCCGTATCGGCGCCGATCTTATCTCTATGTTCGGAAAGTCCGCCGTCTTTTTGATCGGCTGCATCCCGCTGGCCTTATTTGCCAATAAGAAGACGGGGATCATTACGCTGTTGCGAAGTACGTATATGAAAAAGACGTAACCGGAGGTACATGGCTTCTGACAGGTTTTTCCGGCAGATAGCGAAATGGACGGCGATAGGCCTTTTATTGCGCGTGGCGTTGATGTTCACTGCCATGCACGGCCAGGACCTGGTCTTCATACACTACTTTCCGTCGGTATGTATACGCGAAGGGACCTGGGACCCGTACGGCCTTATCAGGACCAGTTTCCCGGCATTCCCGTCAACATATTATGGCCCCGTCTTCTATTTTATAATGATAATAGCCCAGGCCATGACCAGGTTGTTCTCTGACCCGTCATCGCTTATCGAGATATTGAAGATATCGGCCACCATGATGTTCGGCGATTCCACGACTGCAGATTACGCGCGCGCCTTCGCGGGGAAGGGGCTCTATAAAAATCTCTTTCTCATGAAGCTCCCGTACCTCGCGTTCGACCTTTTGATGGCGGCCATCATTCTGCGCATGGCACGGGCGAAGGATACAGCGCTCGCGTCTTATAAATTATGGATGCTGAACATAGTGGTGCTGCACAGCACGTACGCGGTAGGCCAGTTCGATATAGTCCCGGCATTTTTCGTACTGGCGGCGGCTCTTGCCGCCGTCAGGAAGAGGCCGTATCTATGCATGGTGCTCCTGGGTCTCGGCGGAGGGACTAAATTATTCCCGTATCTATTGATCGGTCCGGCGGCGTTCCTCCTGGGCGATACATGGCGCAAGCGGTGCGCGCTATCTTTAGCCGCAGCCGCAGCTGCCATATTGCCGTACGTGCCATTCATGCTATCGTCAGGAAATGCGATATTCGGGTCCCTCATCCTTGGCCGGTACTATTCGGGCCCTGCCCGGTGGGCGCTCCCGGCCATATGCGCCTGCCTGTATATCCTGATCCTTATATATGCCGCTAAAGATTCGGTCAGGGGGGAACCGGCAAAGTCGATCATCTTCTATTTTCTCGCGGTCGGTTTCCTGACATATGCGGTGACGCCGATAAGCTTCAGGTATTTTGTATTCATAACGCCGCTCCTGGCGCTCGTCATCCCGGGGAATAAACGGTTCGGCCTTTTCATGCTATTCGTCATATTGCTCCTGGCTTTTGTGAGATTGCCGGACAGGGACCTGCAGATGGGGCTCTTTGCGCCTATCGACCCCGGCCGCTTCGCCGGTATTCCCGCCCTCCAGGAGATCATCGGAAAGGTCGTACCCATAAACGCGCTGTACAGTATCGCGGCCAAGGCGCTCTTATTCTCTTTCTTCGGAGCCGTCGCCTGGATATGGGCCATTAAGATAAAGAGCGAGGAGCGGCATATATGGCCAACGATATAGTAGTAGTCGTCCCGACCTATAACGAGAGCGAGAATATCGGACGGCTGATAGAAGAGATAAATCTCCTTCGATTGCCGCTCGACATATTGATAGTCGATGACAATTCCCCGGACGGCACCGGAGAGATGGTGGAGGCGCTGAAGAAGAGGATAGCCAATATCGATATTATTCACCGGAGGGAGAAGGAGGGGCTGGGGCCCGCGTATCTGGAGGCCTTCCGTTACCTCCTGGCAGAGGGCGGCTATAAGTACATAGTCCAGATGGACGCCGATCTCTCCCATGATCCTAAGGATATACCGCGGCTCCTGGAGGCCGCCAGCCGGTGCGATGCGGCGATCGGGTCAAGATACGTCAAGGGCGGCGGTGCCGCCAGCGACTGGGGTATCTTCCGGAAGATGATATCCAGATACGGGAATTTCTACGCTCGGGTCATCGCGGGGCTCGAGGTCTCCGACTGTACGGCGGGATTTAAGTGTTACAGGGCTGAGGCGCTGCGGTCCATAGACCTTAACAAAAAGTTCCTGAACGGGTACGGTTTTCAGGTCCAGATGCTTTATGAGCTCGAGAGAAAGGGTTTCAAGCTCTGCGAGGTGCCCATATATTTCACCGAACGCCGGAAGGGCGCATCCAAAATGAGCTTGAATATAGTGGTGGAGGCGTTCTTCTACCTTCTCTTGATGCGGCTGGGTATAAAAAAGTAGGAAGATATGCGGATCTTATTCTTTACCATAGGCACCAGAGTATATCCAAGTTCGCGGGTACGGGTCTACGGCTACCTGCCATACCTTGAAAAGGAAGGCGTCGGATATAAGATCATAAACCTCTTATCCCAGCGCCACACCATGAACAACCTCAAGATGAAAAAGGAGAGTGCCGCATCCTTCATATGCGAAAGGGCGGTTATGGCCAAACAGATGGCCCGGGCAGTGGTGTCGGCGTCAAGATATGACATCGTTTTCCTGCAGAAGGTCTTGTTGCCGAAAACGGTATTGAATGCGATCGGCGCGCGGAACGGCAGGATAGTGTTCGATTTCGATGACGCTATATACCTCTCCGGCGACGGATCGCGGTATAGATTTACGGATGCCGTGGCATCGAGCAGGGCGGTGATCGCTTCGAGCGATTTTCTGGCCGCGAAAGCGGTGACATACAACAAGAACGTGGTCGTCATCCCGACTTCAGTAGAGACGTCCAGATATAGACCTAAGACCCCGGCCGGGCAGGATGGGCCGTTCGTTATAGTATGGATAGGCACGCCTGAAGCATCAAAATACTTATATGGCATACGCAGCGTCCTTATAAGATTGGTGAAGAGATACGGCGACCGCATAACCGTAAAGCTTATCGGGCTCGATGAGTTTAAGACAGGCGACGTTATGACGGACAGACGCATAAAGCTCATACGCTGGAGCGAGGGGACGGAGGCGGACGAGATCGCGTCGGCGGACGCCGGCATAATGCCTATGGACGAGGATGAATGGTCGCTGGGGAAGGCGGGCTATAAACTCGTCCAGTATATGGCAGGCGGGCTTCCGGTCCTGTCGTCCGCCAGCGGCATCGCCAAGACGCTGGTCGAAGAAGGGGTGAACGGTTTTTTGGTTAAGGACGAGGACGGCTGGTTCAACAGGATATCTTTTCTCATCTCCGACAGGGACCGGGCCGGGCGCATGGGTCTGACGGGACGGGAGAAGGCGGAGACGGAATATTCCTATAAAGCCAACTTCGGGAAATTTTACTCCGTCTTGAAAAGGTGCGCGGAGACGCCATGAAAAAGACAATGATATTGCTCGCCGTATTTGCTCTTGCATTCGTCGTGCGGGCCGTTTTCCTGTCCGGAGATACGGCAAAGCTGGAGTGCGATGAAGCGGAGTACGAGCGCCTGGCGCTCAACCTCGTATCATCCAGGGGGTATATAAATTCGGCGGACGGGTCGCCGACGGCGCTGAGACCTCCGTTATATCCCGTATTCCTGGCCGCGACATATGAGATCTTTGGCCATGATCTGTTTATCGTCAGGATGATCCAGGTGATATTGAGCGCATTGACCGTATGCCTCCTGTGCCTGATAGCCTACAGGATATTCGATGGCACCGCCGCCCTGGTTACGGCCGTCATGACGTCGTTTTACATGCCCTTCGCCAGATGCTCAGGCATGATCTATACCGAGACGCTCTTTACGTTCCTCCTCGTCCTGATCGTCTATATGGCGCTCCGGATAAAGCGGCCGGGGCCTGCCGCGTTCTGCCTCCTCGGCCTTTTATGCGGCCTCCTGACCCTGGTGAGGTCCACGGCATTCCTCATCCCGTTCGTGCTTGTGCCTTATCTCTTCTTCAGGATGAGGGACGTCTCTTTCGCCAAAAAGGCCGTCGTCTCGCTTGCGCTCGTCCTGTCCTTTGTTGCGGCGATCCTGCCGTGGTCAGTCAGAAATTACAGGGTATTCGGCAGGCCGGTCTTCGTATCGACGAACGCAGGCCTCAACCTTTACCAGGCCGTGAGCTTCACCGGCGGCAAGGTCTTCGACCTCGATACGGCGAACGACCCGGTCGCGGCAAAGGCGGACGCGATCGTCGATGAGGTCGAGCGTAATGATTTTTATGTCAGATCGGCATTCGATGTCTATATGAAGAGGCCGCTATTTACGCTTAAGATGTTCGCTGTGAGGGTATTATTCTTCCTCAACGTATATGATTGGGAGATACTGGGAGGGGAGACGCTCAATTATCACTTTCTCTTCGTGCTTCCTTTTGCCGTTTTGGGGAGCGTCTTCTCCTTGAGGAGGCGCAAGGACGCAGCGATCCTTTTTCTCTCCATAATCTATTTTGCCGCATTTACGCTTCTCTTCCCCGGGACGCCGCGCTACAGATTTCCGATAGACGGCTTCATAATAGTCCTCGCCTCTTACGGCCTGGTTCTCTTCATGCGCCGGTACACAAATAAGGTCTATCCTGCCCTTGCAGTAAGCGCCTATCTCATCATCACATACATTCTTTACGCGCAGTCCCTTCAGGTGAAGTACGCCATCAGGGAGCTGATGCGCCGTATCGGATTGTGGTAGGGGGTTATGCCTCTCGCTTCCATCGTTAATGTCAAATGTCCAATTACAAATGTCAAATTAATGTCCAATTTTTAATTTCAAATTTGACATTGGCCATTGGGAATTAATTTGGAATTTGACATTGGGAATTGGAAATTAGCGTATTAAATAATTCCTTGCTAATTTCAGCTCATTGCTATAGTATTATATTGGTATAATTATAACCAATGGGCGACTCACATCCAAAGACACTTTCGTTGCTTTCGGAACTCGCGCCGTATCTGGCGATAGCGGCCGTGGCGTGGTATATCTTCCGCGGAATATTCGCCTCGGGTCTCATGTCGGGTTACGACAATTCCCTCCATTATTACGACGCGTGGTACCTGACGCAAGTCCTCATACCGCATAACCACTGGATAAGCGGCTGGACGATGCAGCATATGGCGGGGATGCCCATCCTCGTAGATTATTGCCAGCTCCCTTTCCTGGCGATAGCATTTCTGAACGCCGCATTATCGATCCCGTTGGAGGCCGCTTATAAGATCATGGTCCTGGCAAGCTACGCGCTGCTCGGCGCAGGATTCTATGCGGTATCTGCGCGCAGGTTCGGTAGGGTGGCGTCTCTCCTTACGGCTGCATGCGTAATGCTGCAGAAAGACATATACCTTGACAGGATATTGAACGGAGTATGGACCAATTATCTGGCGATAGGGATGCTGCTCATATTCCTTCACCTCCTGGACAGCTATAGCGAGTCCCTTACGCCCCGGAGGGCGGTTGCTTTGGGGCTGCTGCTCGGCTCGATCATCCTGACGCATATATTCGTCGCCATATTCGCTTTTCTGCTGCTGGCCATCTACCTGGCGCCGTATATGAGGGAGATGCGCAGGTGCCGGATGGCGGGCAAAGCGTACCTCTATCTCCTGATACCTGTCCTGGGTTTTGCGATCGCGTCATACTACCTTTACGGCTTCCTGACTTCGCGCAGTTATTTTGAGCCTTATTCCTCGAAAGACCTCTTCGCCGGATTGGAATGGAGCGCCAAAGCGCTCATAGGCCCTGTGGACGGATTTACGGACTTAAGGTCGGTCGTCGCCCAGGTACCCGTATTTATACGTATCATATTCAGTTTCCTGGGGCTGGTGATATTCCTGAAGGGGGAGGGGGATGAACGCATAAGACGTTTTCTGGGCTGTTCGGTAGCTTTCACATTGCTGGCCCTCGTCCTCTTCAGCGACATCCTCCCGAATATCTTCGGGCCGTGGCGCCGGCTCCCTTTTGTGGGGGCTCTCCAGACGAACAGGTTCCTAGTGTATGTGCATATAGGGGCCTATCTCTTTGCGGCTTACGGCATATCGAAGTTCCTGGCGAGATCCGGAAAGAAGGTCATCCTTTCGGCCGCGCTGATCATCGCCGTATCTGCCGCAATGGCCGCAAACTATTCCGGTTTTGCCGCCGCGGCATCGCGTACACTGGACGAGTCGCAGAGTATGGCGGATCTCCGGAAGGTCTGGGCCTGGGTCAGCGCGAATGCGGGCAGGGATGGTTCGAGGGTCGTTTACCAGGACACGATAGGCAATATAGACGATCCGATCTTCTCGCGAAGCGACGTCTTCGCCGTCTCCGGCGTATTTACGGGAGTCGCTCAGATAGGCGCATCCCGCGCCGCCTCACCGTTCCCGCAGGAAAGATATATGCGTAACGACGGCGGCCGGATATTCGGCAGGGACGTTGATACCATAGACGGTATATATATAAGCGGGATGATGGAGCGCTTCAACGCGGGGTATATTGTGACCGTGGAACCTCGCCTGGCGCGCTTATTGGAAGGGTCCGGGCTCTTTTTGAAAGAAGCCGGATTCGGTCCGTTTGTCATCTTCAGGTTATCCTCCTTCAGGAGCGAATGGGTAAGATTTACGAAACAGGCAGAACTCCTGGCGCTTGCGATAGGGGAAGGGTCCGTTGACCTTACCGTGTCGAACGGATCTGCCGGCAATGAGGCATCCGTCAAGGTATCGTATCATCCGCTCTGGGAGGCGCGGGCGAACGGCAGGCCGGTCCGGCTGGGCCGGGATGCGTATGCCATGATGACCGTCTCGCTCCCGGAGCAGGGGATATGCAGGGTCAATATGGTCTTCGACCCTGCCAGCCGGTTATGGGTCGCGATCTCGCTGGCGGCTATCGCGGCATCGGCGGCATTTCTGATATTTCCTTTACGCAATATCAGGGAGAAGTCCGATGAATGATATGAAGAAGACGATGGCGATATGCGTATCCGCATTTCTCTTTTCCGCGCTGATCGGTAACAGCATGCCGCAGGCGGTAACAATAACGCTCCTGGCCGTCTCAGGCGTACTATTCATAAGGCGCTATGTGGACGGCCGGATGGTGCCCGATATGACGGCGCTCTTCCTTGCGGCATTCTTCGTACAGATCGTCCTGAGCCTGGCCATGTACGATAAGACGATCGATACGAAGTACTGCGGTTTCTCATATATGGGGGACGATTACGTTTACGGGGATTTCGGAGCCATCGTAGGGGGCCTGTGGAGGCGCGGCATCTTCCCGGATCCCCTGCAGCTCACATACTATAATCTCATAGGCGAGAACGTCTTTCCCCAGCCCTACCAGATCTACAACGCGGTCATATTTTATCTCTTCCGGGGTAACGGCGGCCAGGTGCTCCTCATCATAAACTGCTTCTTTCACACTGCCATAATACTGCCGGTATATTTTATTTCGAAGGAGTTCGGCATAAGGCGGCAGGTCATGCTATTCACGTTTCTCCTCTTCTTATTCTGGCCTTCAACGTTCTATTGGTCCATGTTCAATTTCAAGGAACCTCTTATACTCTTCGGGATGTTCGTCGTATTCGCCATGATATTCGTGATGAAGAGACCGCGTCTATTGACGGTTTTGATCCTTACGTTGCTCCTTGTGATGTTATATCAGCTGAAGAATTACCTGCTGGCGCTCTTCCTCGCGGTATTTCTTTACCTGGACATGTCGTGGAGATGGAGATGGAAGAATGTCGCGATACTGGCGGTATTGGTCACGCTCACATTGGTGCAGATGATCGCGCACCCCTCGTTCTTCGACCTGGTTAAATTCGATTGCCTGCCCCTGACGCTTTACAACGCGCGGACGGCCGCTTACGTCAGCAATACCCCTTACTTTATGGATATGCTGACTGACACGTATATTACTACGCTGCTCTATCTGCCGCTGGGGTTCTGCGCCGTATTCTTCCTGCCTTTTCTGGCGCGGCCTATGGAGTTATCTCATATTGTGGCAAATGTCGAGTCGATAGTGTGGTGGTCCCTCCTGCCTTTTATGGTCCACGGTATCTGGATCGCGTTTTCCGAAAAGGCGAAAAAAAGCTTTGTCCTTCTTTTCATATTTTTTTACTGGATACTGATACTGATACTGACCCAGGGGAATATGGGAACACTCCTGAGGCAGAAATCGATCATTTATTATATAGGGTTCATATTCACCGCGATCTCCATAGAAAGGGCGCTCGAACTTATGAGGGACAGAGGTAAGGATATATGCAAAGCCGGATCGTGAGGTCTCTCTACATATCGTACAACGGTATCAATGAGCCGATCGTCCGCTCGCAGGTCATACCGTATCTTCGGGAGCTCTCTAAGAAGGGGATAAGATTTTACCTGCTGACGTTTGAAAAGGAGCGGCTGGACCGTTCAGAAAGAAACCGGATCCGTTCCATGCTCGATGCGCAGTTTGCCGGCGGCGCCGGCGTCGAGTGGCTCTCCCTGACATATCATAAATGGCCGTCCGTGCCGGCGAAGGTATTTGATATAGCCGCAGGGTTTATATATGCCTCTTACATCATAATGGCGCATAAGATCGATATAGTGCATGCGCGGGCGATAGTCGCCGCTGCAGCAGGTCTGGGGCCGGCGAAGCTATTCGGCCGGAAGTTCATATTCGATACGAGGGGTATCGACTCCGAAGAGTATGTTGACGGGGCCCTGTGGCCCCGCGGGGGATTCAGGCATACCTCAGCCCGGTTTTTCGAGGACGTCATTACGAGGTCTTCCGACCGGGTGATAGTCCTGACGGACATATTCCTCGGCATAATGAAAGAGAGGTATAAGTCCGGGAGAGAGCGGTTCTCTGCTATACCGTGCGCGGTCGATACCGGGCTCTTCAAATTCAGGGCGGAGAAGGACCCCGGGGTCGTCGAGCGCCTGAGGCTTAAGGATAAATTCGTGATCGTATATAGCGGGTCTCTCGGCACATGGTACATGCTGGGAGAGATGGTCGGCCTCTTTGCGGAGGCGATGAAACATATCGGCAATGCGCATCTTTTGATAATAACCGGCGCCGACAGGGGGATCGTGACGGATGCGATGAAGGAAGGCCTTGTAGACGAGCGCCGCGTCACGGTAATCGATGCGGCTTACGAAGAGATGCCGGGATACCTGTCGGCCTGCGATCTCGGGATATTCTTCATAAAGCCGGTCTTTTCCAAATTATCGTCGTCGCCGGTCAAATTCGCCGAATATCTGGCCAGCGGCCTGCCGGTCATAATAAATTCCGGGATCGGTGATACGGACGGGATCGTGAAGCGATATGATGTTGGGGCGGTCGTGGGGAATTTTACCGCACGGGACTATTCGGGTGCCGTGGAGTACGTGATCTCTATGCTGAAGAACGGGAAAGAAGGATTGAAGAAAAGGTGCGCCGCGGCGGCGGAGAAAGAATTTTCGCTTACGGAAGCGGTTGAACGGTACAGCAGGATATACAGCTCACTTATTACAGACAGAACAAAATAGAAGGAGAAGACAGGTGATACCTACAGCAAGGCCGTCCGTCGGCAGGGAAGAGTTGGAAAATATCGAGAAGGTATTCGGCACAGCGTGGCTCGGCATGGGGTCCTGTGTGTATGAGTTCGAGAAAGCGATCGAGGCCTACACCGGCGCGGGATATGCCATCGCCGTGAATACGGGCACCACCGCCATACACCTGGCCCTGGCAAGCGCCGGCATCGGGCGCGACGATGAGGTCATAGTGCCGTCCCTGACATTTGCCGGCACCGTGCAGCCTATAATAAATGTAGGGGCAGTGCCCGTCTTCTGCGAGGTGGAACCGGATACGCTCAATATCGATATATGCGACGTCAAAAAGCTTGTCACGAGAAAGACGAAGGCGATACTGCCGGTCCATTACGGCGGCATGGCATGCGATATGGACGGCCTCTTATCGATAGCTAAAAGGCGCGGCATTACGGTGATAGAGGACGCCGCCCACGCGTTCGGCTCGGAGTACAAGGATAAGAAGATAGGGAGCTTTGGCCACCTCACATGTTTCAGCTTCGATCCGATAAAGAGCCTGACCTGCGGCGAGGGAGGGGCCGTGGTCACCTCCAGCTCCAGGATGGCTGAGCGCCTCCGCCGCAAACGGCTTTTGGGGATAAGCAAGGATACATGGATGCGCTATAAGAACAAGAGGAGCTGGTTCTACGAGGTCGTCACCGAAGGGTACCGCTATCACATGAGCAATATAAACGCCGCCATAGGTCTGGCCCAGTTCAAGAAGCTGAGCGGTTTCCTGGAAAAGAAGAGAAGGATTGTCATGGAGTATGACAGCTTCTTCAAAGGCGTGGAAGGGATAGAGCTTCTGAAAAGAGATCATAAGAGGACGGCGCCTTTCAATTATACTATAAAGATAAAAAGAGCAAGGGATGAGTTCATGAGTTATATGGAGAAGAAGGGCATATCGGTCGGCGTGAATTATATACCCAACCACATACAGCCGTTCTTTAAGAGATGGAAGCGCAGGCTTCCCGTTACGGAAAAGGTATGGCGTCAGATAGTATCGCTGCCTCTTTACTATGATATGGGACCCGATGAAATAAGGCAGGTCACGGACGCCGTCAGGGCATTTACGGAGAGTTAGGGAGATCTATGAGAGTCGCTCTGATCAATCTCATGACAAAAGAAGACCACGCGTTCGTCAATATAGGGGCGCTCTACATCGCTTCGAGTTTGCGCAAAGCCGGCCACGAGGTCAGGTTCATAGATCTCGTGAGGTACTCGCTGGATGAGAACGACATAAAGAAGATGGTGAAAGATTTCAGGCCGGACCTGATCGCCTTCAGCGGCATCATAACCGCATATTATCAGCTGGAGCCGCTCAGCAACTCGCTCAAGAGAGAGTTCGGGGATATCCCCCAGCTTGTGGGGGGATCTGTCGGACCCAGCGCTGTGAACCTGATCGAGAGATATACGGGGGCTGATTTCGTCTGCATGGGAGAGGGTGAGGAGATGGCGCCGGCCCTGCTCAGGGAGATGGCCGGCGGGAAGAGGTGGGAAAAGGTGCCCAACCTGATGTACAGGGGCGGCGACGGGACTTTCAGGAAGTCCGAAGAACAGCAGATGTATATAGAGGACCTCGACTCCGTTCCGTATCCGGCTTACGACCTGGTCGATATGGAGTTTTACATAGCATATTCCACCAGCGTATTCAGCCTGGATCTCGGGGAGAAGGGGAGACCTTCACGCATAACGACCATGGTCGTCTCCAGGGGGTGTCCGTTCTCCTGTTCCTTCTGTTACCGCCTTATAAAGAAGTGGCGCCACCATTCTATAGATAATATAATAGCCCATTTCCGGATGATGAAGGAGAGATACGGAATAACCGCTATAGTGCTGAACGACGAGCTCATATTCGTCGACCGGAAATGGTTCATATCTTTATGCGACGCCATAGCGGCATCGGGTCTGGGCCTGCGGTTCGCATGCGGCGGGGGAAAGCCGGGCATCGTCACCGAGGAGATGATCGCCGCCATGAAGAAGGCGGGCTTCAAGCGCATAGGTTACGGCATAGAGTCCGGCAGCCCCAAGATACTCTCTCTTATGAAGAAGGAGGTCACCGTAGAGAAGAATTATCAGGCCCTCTATATCACCCACAAGCATGGTATAATAAGCAGGTCCAACATCGTCTTCGGCCATCCGGGAGAGGATGCGGGGACCGTCAAAGAGACGATGCGGTTCATAGAGTCGGTACAGCTATTGCAGGAAAAGTTCGGCGTACTGGACGATGAGCTCCAGATATGGTTTGCGACGGCGTACCCCGGCTCTCCTATTTATGAGCAGGCCCGTTCGAGAGGGCTCATCCCGGACGAGCGGGGGTATCTGCTGAGGGTCACGAGCCAGGCCCATTGTCATCTCAACCTTTCGGACTTCAGGTCTATGGCTCAGTTGAAGAGCGCGGTGGATAAGGGGCTCACCTGGCTGGATGTGAAGAGGTCCCTGCGGAGGAAGCGGTATGCCCGGGTATTTAAGAAATTGCAGAGGATGATCTACCTTCATATAATATATGCGCTGACATTGGGAAGATGCGCCACCTTGAATGACGCGAAGAGGATGCTGGGCCTCCCGGAGACCAGGCCGGAGAGATTCCGCGAAACGCTCAGGAAGAGGATGGGGTGTCGTATGGAAGGGTTTTGTAAATGAGGCTGCTCTTTGTCCCTTACGGGACGGAACAGGCGCCTGCTACACGGTACAGGGTGATGCAGTATATCCCGCATTTAAAGGCCCGCGGCATAGAGTGCCGCGTCTTCTCCGCCATCTCCAGATTTTCGACATCGGTTATGATAATGTCGCCGGACTTCGCCCCGCCGGCGAAGTTCCTGTACTACTTATACATATTCGTCGAGCGCCTCTTCCGGCTCCTCGCGATAATAGCGGTATCCGCGAGATACGACGCGGTCTTCCTGCAGAGGACTACGTTCCCCATGCGCCTGGAGCTCCTGCTTCGCCTGGTCAATCCGCGCATAATATTCGATATAGACGATGCCATATACCTGCCGGACAAGAAAGAAGAGAGTATCATAGGGAAGATCAAGAAGTATGTGAAGAAGAGCGAAGTCGTGCATGTACTCCGTGTATCCAGGTGTGTCATAATAGAGAACGAGTATATAGGCAGCTTCGTGTCGAACTATTGCGGCAATGTATTCAAGATACCGGGTCCTATAGATACGGACCGTTTTTCCGCCGGGGAAAGGCAGGGACGCCAGGCCGAGGTGGTGATAGGCTGGATAGGTTCGCCGGCGACGACGGTATACCTGCATATGCTCGACCGCATATTTAAAGAGCTCGCTTCGAAATACGGTAACTTACGGTTCAGGTTCATAGGAATAGGGCGGTATGACGATCCCGGCGTTCCGTTCGAACGGATCGCATGGAGTTATGACACCGAGGTCAAGGAGCTCCGGAGGTTCGACATCGGGGTCATGCCGATGCCGGATGACGAGTGGACGAAGGGGAAACTCGGGTGTAAGATGCTCCAGTATATGTCCGTAGGTATACCGGCAGTCGTCTCATATACGCCGACCAACGCGGAGATAATAAAAGACGGTGAGAACGGGTTCTTCGTGAAGTCCGGCGAATGGACGGAGGTCCTTTCGCCGCTGATAGAGGATGGATCCCTCAGGAGAAGGATAGGCGCAAGGGGCAGGGAGACGATACTGGATAAGTGCTCCCTGACCGGGAATACCGATGTGCTGGTAGAGATAGTCAAGAAGATGGCGGCTTGACCCGTCCACATTCTGATGTTATACTGAAATGACCTAAGGAGTATATCCATGCCGATAGCCAAAGATGTCCGTCTGGGAAAGGGTGTTGTCATACCGCAGCCGGAGCTGGTCAACCTTTACGGGTGTGTCGTCGGCGCCGGCACAAAGATAGGGGCGTTCGTCGAGATACAGAAGAACGCCGTTATAGGCGAGCGCTGCAAGATATCATCCCATTCGTTCATATGCGAGGGCGTGACCGTAGAGGATGAGGTATTTATAGGGCACGGCGTCATCTTCATAAACGACCGCTACCCCAGGGCTACCGCATCGGGAAAGATGAAGACGGATGAGGACTGGGCCGTGACGCCTATACGCGTGAAGCGCGGCTCATCTATCGGCAGCAATGCCGTCATCATGTGCGGTGTCACCGTGGGGGAGAAGGCGATAATCGGCGCCGGAGCAGTAGTCACGAAAGATGTCCCCGGCCATGCGATAGTCGCCGGTGTGCCCTCCAGGGTAATAGGAGATGTGCGTAAAAAAGGAGTCGAGCGATGATCCGCGTGGGAGTCATAGGGTACGGTTATTGGGGGCCTAACCTTGTACGTAATTTTGCCGAGATACCGGGATGCCAGATAGCGGCGGTCAGTGACCTCCGCCCGGAGCGCCTGGCCATAGTGGCCAAGCGCTACCCTTTCATAAAGACGACGAGGGACTATCGCGATCTCCTGGCCGATGACGGCATCGATGCCATAGCCATAGCTACGTCCATATCCACACATTTCAATATAGCCGTCGACGCGCTCCGGGCAGGCAAGCACGTCCTGGCCGAAAAACCGCTTGCGGCTACGTACCGCGAGGCCGCCAAACTGGTAGAGGAAAGTAAAAGGCGCAAGCGCGTCCTAATGGTGGACCACACGTTCGTCTACACGGGAGCGGTGAGGAAGATCCGCGAACTTGTGCGCAGTAAGGAGCTCGGGGATATATACTATTATGACGCGGTCCGTGTGAACCTCGGCCTCTTCCAGCACGACGTGAACGTGATATGGGACCTGGCCGTGCACGACATCTCGGTCATGGACTATATCCTCCCGCGCGCGCCCTATGCGGTCTCCGCTACAGGTATGAGCCATGTGGCGGGACAGCCGGAGAATATCGCGTATCTAACGTTATTTTTCAGGGACCGCCTCATCGCCCATATACATGTCAACTGGCTTGCGCCCGTCAAGGTCCGCCGGACACTCATAGGCGGGAGCAGCAAGATGATAGTATATGACGAACTGGAACCGAGCGAGAAGGTAAAGGTCTATGATAAGGGTATCAAGGTCAAGAGCGATGCCACGAGCATATACAATATGCTGGTCAGTTACAGGACCGGCGACATGTGGGCGCCGGCATTGGATATAACGGAGGCGCTCCATACCGAGATAGCCCATTTCGTCAAGTGTATAGAAGGAAAAGAACGTCCCGTCACCGATGCGGAATCCGGCCTCAGGGTAGTGAAGATACTCGAAGCGGCAACTCTATCTATGGGAAACCACGGCCGCCCCGTCAACCTCGACACGATGAAGATAGCGAAATGACCTCAACCGTCCTGCCCGGCGTATCCGTCTGCTTCCCGGTATATAATGAAGAGGCCACGGTAGGCGGTGTCCTGCAGGAAGCGCACGGACTGCTTTCCGGGTCCGGGATCGACTACGAGATCATCGTATGCGATGACGGCTCTTCCGATAAGTCGGGCGCCGTGATAGATGACTGCGCCGGGCGTTTGGGGCGCATGCGCGTCATACACCATAAGGCCAATCTCGGGATACGCCGCACCTTTGAGGAGTTGTATAAAGAGGCAAAGAAAGATTTTGTCTTCCTGAACGCAACGGACGGACAGTGGCCGACCGGTATACTCCTTGAGATGCTGCCGCTCGCAAGGGACTGGGATATAGTGGTCGCCGCGAGAAAGGAAAAGCCGTACGGCCCGGTGCGCCGGTTCATATCGTGGTCTTTCAACGCCGTTCCGGTGATCCTATTCGGCGTCCGCACATTCGATGCGGGTGCCGTCAAACTCGTGAGGCGCGAGATAATCGGGAGATTCCCTATCGTATCGGTGTCGCCCTTCTCCGAAGCGGAGCGCCTGATACGGGCCGCGCGGGCCGGTTACCGGATAACCAGCTATACGGTCAGCGTATCTTCGCGTAAAACCGGCCGGTCGCACGGCGTGAAACCCGGCCTCCTGCTGGCGGCTCTGGCAGATATATTCCGCGTCGCGTACTCGGTCTATTCCGGAAGCGATAAAAGAGGGGATAGCGGTGATGGAAAAAGATAAGATACCCGAAGCCAAAAGAGCGATAGCCGGAGAGTGCGGCCCGTGGACGGCGCACAATATACGCCTCGGCGAAGGGCTTTACACAATAGACGATAAGCTGAATTATGATACCGTAAAACTGAGGCGTGTGATGCAGGTATTGAGCGATCTTTCGTGCGGGGAATTCGGCGCGCTCAAGATCCTCGACCTGGGTTCGTTCGAGGGCCTGTACACCATAGAGGCGGGCCTCCGCGGTGTGACATACGCCATGGGGGTGGAGGCGAGATCCGCGAACCTGAAGAAGGCCGAATTCGTCAAAGGCGCGCTCGACATAAAGAACATAAATTTTGTAAGAGATGATGTCAGGAATATCTCTGTCAAGAAATACGGGAAGTTCGACGTCGTCCTGTGCCTGGGGCTCCTTTACCATATAGACCTGCCGGATATCTTCGGCCTGCTCGAGAATATTTATGATCTCTCTACGCGCTTCCTGGTCATCGATACGCACATAGCGCTTAACCCGGACACCAGGGTCGAGCACCGCGGCCGGTCTTATTTCGGGACCTATGCCAGCGAGTTCCGGAAGGGCCTTTCGAAAGAGGCAAAAGAGAAGCTCCTGTGGAATGCGCTTGATAACGAGCGGAGCTTCATATTCTCCAAAGCGTCCCTCATCCGGGTCATCGGCGATCTCGGTTTCACGAGCGTCTACGAATGTCTGGCGCCCTTAGAGCATGCTAAACCGAAGGACAGGGTGACGCTCGTCGCCATCCGCGGGAAGAGGGCCGGACTATTGACTTATCCCGCGATCAACGGCATGGATGAAGAGAGCGTAAAGGCGGCGGTCTTACGGAAAGAGCTGCCGAAGTTCGCCCGGGAGGGGGCGGCCATAGCGGCCCTTAAGGCGTTCGCGAGGGCCCTCGTCACCTTCCTCAAGACAATAACCGGACGATACTACAGGGAAAGATAACGGTCTTTATCATGAATGTCCTGTTCGTCTATTCAGCGCATGAAATATTTTCCCCGGAGAGGCCGCTCCAGACGCCGAAGGAGACACATTTCGGCATATCCTGTATATCGGCGCTCCTGAAGGCGCATGGCCATTCCACGAAGCTCGTCGTCCTGAGCAGGTTATTCGGCAGGAAGAACAGGACCCGCCTGGACGATGCCATAAAGACCTTCTCCCCGGAAGTCATCTGTTTTACGTCGGTCAGCAGTGAATACCCTTTCATCGCAAAGATGGCGGACTATGCGAAAGAGAGATATCCCGGCATATTTCTCGTTATCGGGGGAGCCCACGCGTCTCTCAATCCCGACGAGGTCATAAGAGACAATTTCGACGCGCTCTGCGTCGGCGAGGGGGAACATCCTGTGCTTGAGCTCGTCTCTCAGCTTGAAAAGGGTATGGCCCCGGCGTCGATACCGAACCTTTGGATAAAGAGAGGGAACGCGGTGGAGAAGAACGCGCCCCGGCCCTTCCAGGACCTGGATGAGCTCCCGTTCGCTGACAGGGAGATCTGGCGCGGTCTCATAGAGGATGAGAGGGTGCAGGAGTCGGTGGCGATGGGCAGGGGGTGCCCCTTCGAATGTACCTACTGCAGTAACCACGCCTTCAGGAAACTGGCGAAGGGCACGTACGTCCGCTTCCGTTCCCCGGACAATATAGCGGCAGAGATAAAGTCGATCATAGCAGCGTATCCTGAAAAGAGGGACTTCTACCTCGAGGTGGAGACGGTCGGCGTCAATAAGGCATGGGCGCTCGAACTCGCCTCGCGGCTCGAGGAGTTGAACCGTACGCTCAAGGAGCCGCTCTCCTTCGGGGTGAACCTGAGAATAACGCCCAATATGGAACTAGACGACCTATTTACCGCTTTCAGGAGGAGCAATTTCAAATTCCTCAATATCGGCCTCGAATCAGGCAGCGAACGCGTCCGCCGGGATATATTAAAGCGCCATTATTCCAACGACGACGTCTCAAAGGCCGTGTCGCTGGCCCGCAAGTACGGTTTCAGGGTGAACCTGTATAACCTCGTAGGCATACCGGGGGAGACGCCGGATGACTTCAAGGAGACGGTCCGCATGAACCGCCTCTGCCAGCCGGATAAGACCGCTACGAGCATCTTCTACCCGTATCCGGGGACCGAGCTCTACAGCGTATGCAGGGAGCGGGGCCTCTTACGCGAGACGAAGAATGCGCTGGAACGGTGCGAGGCGACGCTCGACCTTCCGGAGTTCCCAAAGCGCGATATCCAGCGCAGCTTCATATGGTTCGATTATAACGTCTATAAGGGTCATAAACCGCTCTCAAAGATACTCAGCAAGGTCCTCGTCGACAAACTTCGCTCCAATTCGCACCTCCACTACCTCTACCGCAAACTGACCTATTCCGGCCTACTCAGGCGCCTCAAAGACGCCATGCGCCGCCGCATTCAGATCAAGTAAAA